>JBGSLP010000307.1:0-4712 GCA_041740655.1 Alphaproteobacteria bacterium | reverse complement strand
GATCACCGCCCGCCCGCCTCCGCGCCGAAACTGCCGCCGCATAACCGCGATCGCCAACTGGCTGGCGAAAAGCTCGTCGTAGGCGAGACGTTTGCGGGCGCGCGAGGCGTCCTGAATATCGCCGTCCCCAAGCGGGCGATGGATAAGATCGAGCGCTGCGCGGAAATCCGGCCACTCTTGAGCGCTTTTCAGCCGCGGATCGATCCAGTCGCGCATCTCCGGAATGCGGTCGAGCGCCTGCGCGGTGAAGCGGCGCAACAGCTTTTGCGTGACGCCCGCGCCTAGCGGATAAACCGGCTCAAGATCAGGCATCGCGTCGAACTGCGCCTGTGCGAGGATATGATCCGGGTGCGGCATCTGCACGCGCTCGCCGAACCGCTCGACAGCGCCGGAAATATAGCGTTCCTCACCCACGGGCAGCAGGCGCTCCAGAAACCGCCGGTCAGCGTGAAAAAACACGAGCTCGATAACGCCGGTTTCGTCATCGCAGGTCACCTTGTAAGGCGCGCGAGTGGACGCCGGCACGGGTTTGTGCTTCCTGACCGTGACCTTCAGAGTGGCGATGCGGCCGGGCTGGGCTTCGGCTATGGTCGGCTGGAACCGGCGATCCGTAAAACCCATCGGGAAATGCCAGAGCAGGTCGATGAGACGGGGAGGTTGGTCTGGCGCGCAACGCAAGAGCTTGGAAAGCGCCGCCTCCACCTTGGGACCGGCGCCAGTGAGCGTGCGGACGGGCGCGAAAAGCGGGCAAAGCTCCGGCGGCGGAGCCTCTGGCGTCGCCTCGATCCTGTCGATTGAATTGCTCATTGCCGCCTTGCGTTTTACGAATCTCGTTAAGTGTTGGAACGCGGCACTGACAACACGGATAGAAGCCTCTATATCACGATCCTAAGTCTGAAACCTGCGCCGCGCTGCCTTTGCGCCGCTCATCCACAGTGCGTATCCAAACCTTATGAACAGCCAGAACGTAAGATTGAAACGGGCTTATTACAGGGCCTGCCATCGCGGCACCAAGGAAATGGACTGGATGCTTGGCCGTTTCGCGGGCGCGGCGCTTGAATCCATGAGCGACGACGACCTGACCACGTTCGAGGAACTGATTTCGCTGCCGGAACCGCTGATCGACGCCATGCTGAAGGGCGCGGCGCCCGCTGACGGCCCCATGGCGGACATGATCACTCGCATCCGGCGGCATCACGGAATGGACACACCGACGGCATGAACGCGCCCGCAGACATCAAACGCAAGGTCAAACCGGCCGATCAGGCCGCCGCCGCGATCAGGCTGCTGCGCGCCGCGAAAGGCCCTGTCGTCGCGGCTGGCGCTCCGGAGGGATTCGACGCGCACCTCATTCATCAACTCGCCAGCGCTGAGCCGGACTCGAAACCCGCGCTGTTTCGGCCGGTTCTGCATATCGGCCGCGATGACCAGCGGGTGGAGGCGCTGCGCAGCGCGCTGCATTTTTTCGCACCCAGCGCCGAGGTTCTGCAATTTCCGGCGTGGGATTGCGTGCCCTATGACCGGGTTTCGCCCGATGCTGAAATCTCTGGCCGCCGCATCGCGACCATTGCCCGCCTAGCAAGGCTGAAAGACCTCACGAAGCCGCTGATCATCCTGACGACCGTCAATGCCGCCCTGCAGCGTGTCGTGCCGAAGGATTACATGGCGAAAGCCGCCGTGCGCATTTCCGCAGGCGCCAGCATCGGCATGACCGCCATCGCGGAGCGGCTGGAGGCGGCGGGGTTCAATCGCAGCGGCACCGTCATGGAGCCGGGCGAATACGCAATGCGCGGCGGCATTCTCGATATGTTCCCGCCAGGGCTGGGTCGCCCGGTCCGGCTCGATTTTTTCGGCGATACGCTGGAGAGTATCCGCGTTTTCGACCCCGTAACGCAGCGCACTCAAGGCGCGAAAGATCAGGTCGTGCTGCTCCCGATCAGCGAAGTGCGGTCCGGCGCGGCGGTCGCAAGGCAGTTCCGCCAGCGCTATGTCGAGCTGTTTGGCACCGTGAAGACCGACGATCCGCTGTATGAGGCGGTCAGCGCGGGTCGCCGTCATCCAGGCGTCGAGCATTGGTTGCCGCTGTTTTACGACAGGCTCGATACGCTGTTCGATTACCTGCCCGAGGCTTATATCACGATGGATCATCTGGTCGAGGACGCGAAAGCGCGGCGGCTGGAGCAGGTCGCCGATCATTACGAGGCGCGCGTCAACGGTCTTGAGCATTCAAGCTTTGGCGCCGGAGTTTACAAGCCGGTACCGCCCGACACGCTTTTCCTTGGCGCGAAGGATTGGGATGACGCGCTCGCCAGCCGCGACGTGCGGTTTTTCTCGCCGTTCAACGCGCCGGAGCGTCAGGGCGTCACGGCCATTGATTTCGGCGGCAAGCAGGGGCGCGGCTTTGGCGTCGAGCGCGCCGAGCAGGCGGACAAGCTTTTCACGTCCGTGGTGTCACATATTGCCAAGCTGAAAGGCGAGGGCAAGCGTGTGCTTGTGGCCGCATGGACGGCGGGCGGGCGAGAGCGGCTGGGCTCGCTGCTCACCTCGCACGGTCTGCAATTTGCGATGGCCGCCGACACCTATGACGAGGCGCTGAAGCTGCCGCGCGGCTCGACCGGGATCGCCGTTCTGCCGCTCGAAAACGGGTTCGAGACCACGGATTTCGGTGTGATCGCCGAGCAGGACATTCTGGGCGACCGTCTTGTGCGCCGCCGCAAGCCGAAGAAAGGCTCGGACGTTTTGCAGGAGGCGTCGAGCATAGCGCCGGGCGATCTTGTGGTCCATGCCGATCACGGCATCGGGCGGTTTGTGGGCCTGCAGACGGTGACAGCGGCGGGCGCGCCCCACGACTGCCTCGAACTCGAATATGCGGGCGGCTCCAAACTGTTCCTGCCGGTCGAAAACATTGAGCTTTTATCGCGGTATGGCGCAGACGAGGGCGCGCAACTCGATAAGCTCGGCGGCGGCGCTTGGCAGGCTCGCAAGGCGCGGCTGAAAAAACGCATCCGCGATATTGCGGAAAGCCTGATCAAGGTCGCTGCGGCTCGGCAACTGCGTGACGGCGCCATCATGGCTCCCAATCAGGGCGCGTTTGACGAGTTCGTCGCCCGCTTTCCGTATGACGAGACTGATGACCAGCTTTCCAGCATCGAGGCGGTGCTGGGCGATCTCGCGACCGGGCGCCCCATGGATCGCCTGATTTGCGGCGACGTTGGCTTCGGCAAGACGGAGGTGGCGTTGCGGGCCGCGTTCGTGGCGGTGCTGGAGGGCTTTCAGGTCGCGGTGGTGGTGCCGACGACGCTGCTCGCCCGCCAGCATTTCAAGACATTTACCGAGCGATTCCAGGGCTTCCCGGTCAAGATCGCGCGCGCCTCCCGCCTCGTGCCCGCCAAGGAAATGGCGGAAATGCGCGACGGCCTGAAGTCCGGCCAGATCGACATCGTGGTTGGCACCCACGCGCTGCTGGCGAAAAGCATCGAATTCCAGCGCCTCGGCCTTCTCATCATCGACGAGGAGCAGCATTTCGGCGTTAGCCATAAGGAGCGGCTCAAGCAGATCAAGGAAGATGTGCACGTGCTGACGCTGACGGCGACGCCGATTCCGCGTACCCTGCAACTGGCGCTGACGGGCGTTCGGGAAATGTCGGTGATAGCGACGCCGCCCGTTGATCGCCTCGCCGTGCGCACGTTCATCACCCCGTTCGATCCGGTTACGTTGCGCGAGACGCTGCTGCGCGAGCGGTATCGTGGCGGGCAGAGCTTTTATGTGGTGCCGCGCATTTCCGACCTCGACGAGGTTTCGGCGTTTCTGCGCGAGGTGGTGCCGGAGCTGAAATTCCAGATCGGCCATGGGCAGATGTCGCCGACGCAGCTTGAGGACGTGATGTCAGCGTTTTACGACAAGCAGTTCGACGTGCTGCTGTCGACCACCATCGTCGAATCCGGGCTCGATATTCCGAACGCCAACACGCTCATCGTGCATCGCGCCGACATGTTCGGGCTAGCGCAGCTTTATCAGTTGCGCGGTCGTGTCGGTCGGTCGAAAAAGCGTGCGTACGCCATGTTCACCACGCCGCCGAGGGCCAAGCTGACGCCAGCCGCCGAGAAGCGGCTGAAGGTGCTGCATTCGCTCGACAGCCTTGGCGCTGGGTTTCAGCTTGCGAGCCACGATCTGGATATTCGCGGCGCGGGCAACCTGCTGGGCGATGAACAGTCCGGCCATATCCGCGAGGTCGGCTTCGAGCTTTACCAGTCCATGTTGGAGGAGGCGGTCGCGTCGCTGCGACATGGCGGCGGCAAATCCGAGCAGGCAGCCGAGGATCAGTGGTCGCCGGCCATTTCCATCGGCACCGCGGTGCTGATACCCGAGGCCTATGTCGCCGACTTGCAGGTGCGCCTCGGGCTTTATCGCCGGTTGTCGGGCTTTAAAGACAAGACCGATATTGATGCTTTCGCCGCTGAACTCGTGGATCGCTTCGGCGAACTGCCAGACGAGGTGCGGCATCTACTTTCGGTGGTCGAGATCAAGATGCAGTGCCGGATTGCTGGCATTGCGGCGGTTGACGCAGGACCGAAAGGCGGCCTTGTCGCTTTCCGTGGCAATCATTTCGCCAACCCGCCCGGCTTGCTCAAATTCATCGGCGAGCACCGCTCGACTGTCCGGCTACAGCCGGATCACAAGCTGCTGGTCAAGGCCGACTGGGCCGATGCGGG
>JBGSLP010000306.1:0-1720 GCA_041740655.1 Alphaproteobacteria bacterium | reverse complement strand
CGCCAGAGCCGACGCACTCACCCGCGCGCCCCCGCAGCGGGTCGCGGCGGCCTGCATCAGGACGATCGCCTGGTCGGTGAAGCTGGAAAGGCGCAAAATAAGGGGTCCGTTAAAATGGAGCGATTCGATCCACTTTCATTTGGCGCGGACGGACGATGGTTTCAAGGGGGTTTACACATCGCGCGTTCAGCTGATGCGGCTCAGCTCCGCAAAGGCGCCGTCGACTGCCCACCGGTCCAGACTGAGACGCAGCACGATGCTGGCATGGGTTCGCATCTCGCCGGGGGTAATTCCGATGAAATGCTTGAATTCGCGAATGAAGTGCGACTGGTCGTAAAAGGCGTCCAGCGCGTATTCGGCGCAGTGCTCGTCCCCCTGCGCGAGCAGCGAGGCACAGCGCAATGCGCGATATTTGCGCGCGAGAAACTTGGGCGGCGCTCCGTAATAGCGGTTGCATAACCGCGCCAGATGCCGCGCCGACAGGCCTGTGGCCTGCTGCAGCGCCTCGATACGGGGCGATGTCTCGTTGGCGAGCCACGCATCGGTCGCATCGAGCAGCGCCCGCTTGGCTGCATTCGGCTGGCGGATTATCCCGGCGAGGAACCCCCAGAGCACGGCCGCCGCCGCCTCCAGGTCCCCCGCACCATCGATCGCGGCGTGCAGTTCGTCGAGGACGGCCAGACATTCCGGCCCGAACCGTGCCGCCAGGTCACAGGCATCGTTCGCCAACTCGTTGGCGGGGTCCAGCGACAGCGCCGCCCAGCCGGCCGGCAGGATCGATACGCCGAACACGCGCAGCGGCCCTGCCACTTCGAAATGCGTCGCGGCCATGGTGGGACCAAGCAGGCAGACCCGCGCCGTTGGTACCCGCCGGCCATCGGCAAACACATACTCGCCCTCGCCGGCGAGCATGAACCGGATTTGCGCAAAGTCGGCCCGCGTATGGTCGGACACATCCGGTCGATCGGCGACGAAATAATAGACTGGACCAAAAAAAGCCGCAAGATCGGAAGGTGGCGGCAGATAGCTCAGCGCCGCCCGTCCCGACTCGGGTTGGTCATCGCTGCGCTGCATGTCCCTTTGCTGCCTGCCCTATCCTGTCGGCCGGCTTTTTTTGCCAAACCTGTTGAATATAAACTTTTTATTTTGACACTGGCACGGCATACCATATTTCGTTACCGATTCGTTCACCTGATTTTAACAGTTAGGGAGCGAGCCGCCTCATCTGTTAACCGTGCCCTGCCGGCCCCGGCACCGATCAATCGCCCGCGCCATGGCTGTCAATTTCGCGTGCGGAGAAAAAATGGGCCTGCCCGGAGGAACCGAACAGGCCCATAGGTAAAGGCCTCGATGTCATTCGGCATCAGAACCCTTCGGGTCGCGGCAGAGCTATAGCCGATTCTCCCGCGTCGATATTGGATGGAATCGTCATTAAACGCGCTCAATCGATTGCATCTTCCCTTGCGCTACTCCGATCGTCGCATTTCGGGGAGGCTGCCGGTATGTAGCCGGCCTCGTCACCCATGATTGACCGGCCGGGGCGGCTGTGAAATAGGGCGACGATGCTGTTCCGGCTGGTCCGCCCCCTGTTGTTTCGCATGGACCCGGAAGCGGCGCATGGCGCGACGCTCGCCCTGCTCGCGCGACTTGGTCCCGCTCGCGGCAGGATTGCCTCCCCCGCGCTGACGCAGCGCCTGTTCGGGATCGACTTTGCCGGGCC
>JBGSLP010000305.1:0-8519 GCA_041740655.1 Alphaproteobacteria bacterium | reverse complement strand
TTGCACTAACTACAGCTATTGCTTTTTGAACGTCTCACAGCCTCGCATCAAGCCGGGCTGCGGGAGGCGATTTCGTAGATGCGCTTTTTCTTCCGGATGCTGCTGGCGTCCAGAAGCATTTGGCCTGCCCAGCGATACACGTTGCGGGATCGGACCTGGTCGCGCATGAGCCGCATGCGTTCGTGTTGCTCGGATGTGGGCATCGTCAGCGCCACGTGCAGCGACTCGCCCATCGACAGCGCGTCATACGGATTAATGATAAGCGCTTCGGATAGCTCTCGCGAGGCGCCCGCAAAACTCGAGAGCAGCAGCACCCCCATCTCGTCGTCGCGAGCCGCGATGAATTCCTTGGCGACCAGGTTCATACCGTCGTGAAGGCTCGAAACGATGCAGGCGTCAGCGGCGCGAAACAGCTCGAACACCTCGGCGGGCTCGTGGTGTCGGATAATGAGCTTGATGGGCGGATGCTTCGCGTGTGCAAATTTGTGATTGATTTCTTCCGCAACGCGCAAAGCCTCTTCCTGAAGATCTTTATAGGCCGACAGCTTGCTCCGCGTTGGCGCAGCCGCCTGGACAAGTGAGAAGCGGTCAACCCACTCCGGATGGGCTTCAAGCATCGATTCTACGGCGCGCATCCGGTCGATCACGCCCTTGGTGTAGTCAAAGCGTTCAATGCCGACGGCGATCTTGCATTGATCCGACAGTCCAAGCCGGGCGCGCACATTCTGGCGGCAGGACGCGATGTCTTCCTGCTGCCTAAGCGCCGCTGGAGGCCACTCTATCGAAATGGGATAAGCGCGAACGAAGGTTTCATGGCCCTGCAGGGCGACCGACTCCTCCTCGCGATCAATACGGCTTTCCACGAAGCGGTCGACTGTTTCGAGGAAGTTATTGCAGTGAAACTGGGTGTGGAAGCCGAGGATGGAGCTGCCGAGCAAGCCCTGAATAATGTCTTCCTTCCACGGAAAAATCCCGAAGGTCTCGGAGTTGGGCCAGGGGATATGCCAGAACGTGATGATGGTGGCGTCAGGCATCTGCTCCCTCAGCATTTTCGGCAAAAGTGCGAAATGATAGTCCTGCACCAGCACGATCGGGTTGGGCGTCTTGGCCTCGGCGACCACGGCGGCGGCGAAGCGTTCATTGATCGCCTGATAGGCGCGCCAGTCGGCGTCGCGGAAGGTAGGACGCGTGAACGCTATATGACAGAGGGGCCATAAGCCCTCGTTGGCGAGGCCGTAATAATAGCCGTCCTGCTCGTTTTCGCTGATCCAGATTCTCTTCAAGGTATATTCGGGGTTGTTCGGCGGCACCCGAATGCGGTCTTGCGAGTCAACCGTTTCACGGTCAGCGCTACCGCTGCCATGAGCGATCCAGGTGCCCCCGCACGCACGCATGACGGGTTCGAGAGCCGAAACGAGGCCGCTCGCGGGTGTCTGCAGTTCAACGCCGTGTTCGCCATGATTATGAATGTAGGGTTCGCGGTTCGCGACGACGAACACTTCGACGCCGGGGAGTTCGCCGTCCATGATCCGGCGCAGAGTGTCTTTCCCCCATTGGACTTGCTCACCGTCGACCGAGCCGCGGCCTACTTTCAACTGCCGGAGAACCTGGCGGACTTCTCGATCGAGGATGCCAAACCCGGCGTGATCGCTGGCCCTTGTATCCAGGACTGCAACGTCGTTCACCGCTTGTCTAAATGAGTTTAACCACTGCCGAACGAGGAAAAGGACGAGCATGACAGCGAGCGCGCCGCTGAGTAGGGCGAAGCCGCCCAGCAAAAGCGACGTGTACTTTCGCGCTTCGGCTCCACGCCTCAATGCAAAACTAAGGTCATGCACGATGACGAAATGGCCGCTGTTCTCGCGAGGCGATACGGGAAACGATCCGATAAGCATGTTGCGGCCGTCGACCTGAACGGAGGAGAAGCTTTCCGTATCGCTTCGTGCAATTTTTTCGCAGGTCAACGATGCTGGCATGAGTTTGCTGGCAAATTCACGCGTTCCATCATTTTTGCAGACTGCGACAGCGATGACGCGCGCATCCGACGCGACACTCTCAAACAACGCCTGTATCCGCGAAGTTTCATCATTCGCCAGCATCGAGGCCAGCGGTTCCTGAACGGTGTTGAATACCAGTGATGACCGCAGTTCGACATCCCGGCGTGACCAGTCATCGATAAGCGACGTTACAAGCGGGGCCAAAACAAGCGATGACAGCATGGCGATAACCACCGCACCGATTGCATACTTCGCAACGATCTTCGTGGGCTCGCCTCTTAGGTCGAGCAAGCGACTTCTTTTCCAAAACTCAGACAAGGTGGCCAGAGCTGCCATAGTTTTGTGAACTCTCTGCAATGAGCGGCATGCTGAGGGCGGGATCGCTGGGTGTCCGCGACGGGTAAGCCCTGCGACTTTAATTTACTTTTTGGCAATCCGCGTAAAATTTCATCAAAGAACGGTAAATATTGCAACGCGTTTCGCGCATACAGTGTTCCATGTCTTGTATATTGCGAGCATGGTTGCTCTAATAGCGCTATTAGGGACAGGGGTTTAAGAGCAGCGTCGACTTGTAAAGTCCTCGTATTTATCCGATCTAAGTCTATAATATTGCGTCATACCGTCGTTCGCGTAACGGCCTGTTTTAGACTGCCATCACAAGAAGGCCAGCCCCCCAACTCATGCATCGCAAGCATCCGCCGCTTCGAACTCTCACAAATCATGCGCTGTTCCTCGATATTGACGGCACATTGGCGGACATAGCTTCCAAGCCCTCGCTCGCATTCATAGAGCCTTCGACCATTGCAGACTTGAGCGCGCTTTTCGTCGCTCTAGACGGCGCTCTCGCTCTGGTCTCAGGTCGGCAACTTGAGGAGATCGACAGGTTGACCGGTGGTTCCGGTCTGCCCGCCGCAGGCATACATGGCGCACAGTTGCGAACCCGGCAGGGAACCAGCATCGCATCGCATCTGGAGCCCAAGATTTTTACGCAGATAGAGGCCGACGTTCACGACCTCATTCGAGGCCTTGATGGAATCATGATCGAGCGTAAGCCACTGGCCGTCGCCATCCATTGTCGAGCCAATCCCGACCTTGAAAGTCATGTCCAAAGCCTTGCCCTCTCCATCATCCCCAAATACGCAGCCTTGAAGCTGATAACCGGAAAGTGCATCGCGGAGATACTGCCCGTCTCTGTCGACAAGGGGACTGCGATAGCGGAGTTTATGAAATCCCCGCCATTTCGCGGACGCATCCCGATTTTTGCTGGCGACGATGTGACGGATGAAGACGGCTTCGCTATGGTCAACTCGATGAACGGCGTCTCGATTAAAATCGGGAGCGGCCCATCGCATGCGCAGTACGGACTGGAAACAGCCATTGCGATGCGGTCCTGGCTATCGCAACTCTCCGCAGCGGTTTGAGGAAAGGCGCATTTTGTGCAAAGTCTAAATTTGGGGCTTATCGGAAATTGCAATGTCGCCGCGCTGGTGGACCAGCAGGCGAGCATCGTCTGGTATTGCCTGCCGCGTATCGATGGCGATCCTGTGTTCCATCAGCTTCTGGGCGCCGCCAGCGGCAACGCGGCTGACGGAGCATTCCGCATTTCGGTCGACGGTTACAAGGGCAGTGACCAGTCATATGTCGACAATACCGCAATTCTTCGAACCGTGCTTCACGGCGACGGCGGCTCCATCGAGATCTTAGACTTCGCGCCTCGTTACGAATCGCGCGGTCGCGCTTACCGGCCACAAACGCTGATCCGGCAAATCCGTCCGCTATCGGGTGCGCCGCGCGTCAGCATTTCGATCAATCCTCGCTATGAGTATGGAGACCAGATTCCGACGCTGACTCACGGCTCCAACCATATTCGCTATGTCGGTCAGGACTTCACGATGAGGCTCACAACGGATGCGCCTCTCGACTACGTGTTGAATGGCACCTCATTCAATCTCCACGAACCCCTCAATCTTGTGCTTGGCCCGGATGAAACCCTGACGGAGTCCGTTCACACCTTCGCCCGCTCCGAGTACGAGCAGACCGAGCGATACTGGCGCGGATGGACCCATCGCCTCGCCATTCCATTTGAGTGGCAGGAAGCCGTCATTCGCGCCGCAATTACCTTGAAGCTCTGCACCTACGAACCGACCGGCGCCATCGTCGCCGCCGTGACGACAAGCATTCCGGAGGCGCCGGACACGCAGCGCAACTGGGACTATCGCTATTGCTGGATACGCGACGCGTATTTCGTAGTTCGCGCGCTCAACAGCCTATCGGCCGTTCGCACGATGGAGAATTATTTCCGCTGGCTGATGAACGTCGTGAGCACTGCGGATGGCGGTCATATCCAACCCGTTTACGGCGTTGGCCTGGAGCGCACTCTGTCTGAACGGCTCGTGCAGTCGCTGCCCGGCTATCGCGGGATGGGGCCAGTGCGGGAGGGCAACCAAGCTTATGAACATTTTCAGCATGACTCTTATGGAAATGTTGTGCTCGGCGCCGCTCAGGCTTTCATGGATCGGCGGCTGCTCAGTAGGCCCGGGATCGAGGAATTCGCTTTGCTCGAACGCGCCGGACTTCAGGCCGTCCGCCTGTACGACAAACCTGATGCGGGAATGTGGGAGCTTCGGTTCAGCGCCAAAATTCACACCACGTCCAGCCTGATGTGCTGGGCCGCGTGCGATCGGCTCGCCCGAATCGCAAACCAGTTGGGGCTTCGAGACCGCCATAAATTCTGGCAGACGTACGCCGACGACATCAAGGCCGTCATTCTGAAGCGCGCGTGGTCGGACAAAAGGCAGGCGTTCGTTGAAAGCTTTGAAGGCGAAATGCTCGACGCCGGCGTCTTGTTGATGGCCGAGGTTGGGTTCATCGACCCTCATGATCCTCGCTTCGTCTCGACGCTCAAGGTGCTCGAGGAGGGGCTTGGCAGAGGGCCATACATGATGCGCTATGAAGCCCCTGACGATTTTGGCCCACCGGACACCGCCTTCAATATTTGCGCGTTCTGGAGGGTCACCGCGCTCGCTCGTTCAGGGCGCAAAGCCGAAGCTCGCGAAATTTTCGAAGCCCTGTTGGCTAGCCGTAACCATCTCGGACTGATGTCCGAGGACACGAAGCCCGAAACCGGGGAAGCGTGGGGTAATTTTCCGCAAACCTATTCGATGGTCGGCATCATCAATGCCGCGCAGCTGCTGTCACAGTCGTGGGATGAGGTGATATGACCGCTTGGCGGATCGTATGCGACATTGGCGGGACGCACATACGAACTGCGCGCTGCGAGGGAAATGCGCCGCCAGCTAGCGTGGCGGTCAGTCCGACTCGTGATTGCGAAGATCTTGTCGCCTTGCTGCTCGATTACGCTCGTTCTTTTGATGACATTGAAGCGCTTGATGGAATTGCCGTAGCGGCTGCAGGCCCGGTCGAGGTCGGCCGTGTGCAACTCACAAACGCGCCGCTCCTCATCGACGAGGCGCAGCTTCGCGCCGCATTTGGTGGAGGTCCGCAGGTCCGCATCGTTAACGACCTCGAAGCTGTCGCGTGGTCGCTGCCGTACCTCTCCGAGGCGCAGGCGACAGCAATCCGCACGCCTCAAAATGCGCTGCCCGGCAATCTGCTCGTCGTTAATGTCGGAACCGGCTTTGGCGCATCAATGCTCGTCCAAACGCGCGATGGCTGGCACGCGATCGGGTGCGAGCCGGGGCACATGAAGCTCGCGTCCAGCATCAGCCGACCCGCCAATGCTATTTGTGTGAAGACTTCCATAGAGGACGTGCTTTCGGGTCTTGCGCTACGCGACGGGGCGGCGCTTTCCCGGTTTGGCGCCCCCGGCAAAATACTCGCAATCGAGACTGAGAACCGCGACCGCTTCTCCGCTTTGGCTGCATCCCCTGAGGGGCGTGAAATTGTCGGTCGAATAAGTTCGCTCCTCGGCCAGATATGCGGAGACCTTGTGCTGGCGTGCGGAGCTTGGGGCGGCGTTTACGTCTGCGGCGGTGTGGCTGACGCTTTGTTGAAACATGTTGACCCCGCAGATTTCATCTCCGCATTCGACGCCAAAGGTCCGATGTCGCCACGAATGGCCCGCGTCAAAGTCCAGCAAATCGTCGAGCCCTATCCCGCACTCATCGGCCTAGGCGCGATGCCGCTCCGAGTGGAGCACGTTTGGTAGATGCTAGCCAACTCACGACGCCAAAATTCATCGTGCGTCAAAATCGTATCCAATTCTTAGCGGCCTCGCTGCTATAAGGCGCGCATGGCGAATGCGATTACCAATATTTTCAGGCTGGCGCGTGCGGGGCTGACGCTCGGGTGGCACGGCGTGGATTTCCTTCCGCAGAACGCGGGGGCGCCTGCCGTAGTGCGCGGTTTTGGTCGGCTGACCGCCTCAATGCGGCCATCCGGCGACCAGTCCGCCCGACTATCCAAGGCGCTGGCGAAGCTGGGACCGAGCTACATCAAGCTCGGCCAATTTCTGGCGACGCGCCCTGACGTAATTGGGCCTGCGCTCGCACGCGACCTGGGCGGCCTGCAGGATCGCATGCCGCCTTTCTCCAACGAGGCGGCGCGTGCGGCAGTGGAGGCGGAGCTAGGCGCGCCTATCGACACGCTTTTCGCCGAGTTCGGTCCGCCGATCGCTGCGGCCTCCATCTCACAGGTGCACAAGGCGGCGGTTCGTGAGGCGGATGGATCACTGCGCGTCGTTGCCGTCAAAATTCTGCGCCCGGATGTGGAGGGGCGTTTCGCACGCGATCTCGACAGCTTCTTTTTCGCCGCCCGCGCTGCCGAAAGCCTGAACGCGCCCATTCGCCGCCTGCGCCCGGTCGCCGCCGTTCAGACGCTCGCCGACTCGACCGCGCTTGAAATGGATTTGCGCATGGAAGCGGCGGCGATTTCGGAAATCGCGGAGAACATCGAGCGCGCGGGCGATGAAGGCTTTCGCGTGCCCAAGGTGGATTGGGCCCGCACGGCGAAGCGGGTGCTGACGATTGAGTGGGTGGACGGCATACCTCTATCCAATCTTGCCGCCATCGACGCAGCGGGGTTCGACCGAGAGAAGCTCGGCAACCTCGTCATCCGCTCGTTCCTCCGGCACGCCATGCGCGACGGCTTTTTCCACGCCGATCTGCATCAGGGCAACCTTTTCGCCGAAGCCGACGGCTCCGGGCTGGTGGCGGTGGATTTCGGCATCATGGGCAGGCTCGGGCCACAGGAAAAGCGCTTTCTGGCCGAGATTCTTTACGGCTTCATCACGCGCCAATACCGCCGCATCGCGGAGGTGCATTTCGAGGCTGGCTATGTGCCCGCAACGCAGAGCGTGGACGCATTTGCGCAGGCGCTGCGCTCTATCGGCGAGCCGCTGGTCGGTCGCCCCGCGCACGAAATTTCGATGGCGCGCGTGCTGACCCAGCTTTTCGAGGTGACGGACCTGTTCGGCATGCAGACGCGGCCCGAATTGCTGCTGCTGCAAAAAACCATGGTGGTGACGGAGGGCGTGGCGCGCACGCTCGATCCGCGCATCAATATCTGGACCGCGTCGGAGCCGGTGGTGCGTGAATGGATCGGGGATCAGATCGGCCCTCGCGCGCGCATTGATCGCGCGGCGAAGGTGGCGACCGGCCTTGCGGATATCGTTGCGAACGCGCCGCAGATCGCCGGGCAGATATCGACCGCCGCGACCGCGATTAGCGACCTGTCGCGGGAGACGGCCGCATCGAGAAATGGCGGCGGCAGTCTTGCGCTGCGGGTCGCATTGTGGATCGCGGCAGTATCGCTCGCCGCGATCGCGCTCAAACTCTGGGATTAGGCGTCGTTATTTGCAGGGCGCGTCGCAGGGCGTTTCTTCCCGATACTCGACGGCGCCGCTGAATACGTTGACGATCTCCTTAAAGCATTTGCCGCCCTCGTTCGTGATGCGGATCAGCTTGGCCTTTCGTGACGGGTCCTGCCAGGCGCTGCAAACATTTGTTATCTGCACCTGAGCGAGTTGCATACGCGCTGCGCCTGGCTGCGTCTGAGCGTAAGCGGCGCTAATCAGCGCATCCAGCGGCCATATGCCAGCGGCCTTGGTCGCGCCGGGCTGCGTGGTTATCCAGCGCAATTTTGCCGGGGCGTTCTCAGGGTAAACCGCGACCTGAATGTCGCCGGTTTCGCAGGCGAGCAGCCGCACTTTCACCTTTTCGTTGAGCGGAACCTCCTGCGGCGTCGCGCCTATGAGGCAATCGAGATTTTTCTCGGTCAGCTTTTGCTGCATTAATGCGACCTCAACCGACTCATCGCCGATTTCCGGGAATAGCCACGCCGTGTAGGCATCCTTCAGCGGATCGTAAAGACTGAGCAGGGCGAGGAATACCGCGCCGTAAAACACCAGATTTTCCGAGAAAGTGCGGCGCCGTCTTGCGGCGCTCATAGCGTCCAGTTCACTCATCGGCACTTACGGACAAAGTCCGCCTCCCAGTTGCATTTGGCTCAGGCGATGGCTTTACCGCCCAGTGCATGAATAGCCGCTGAACCCTCGCCGCGCCA
>JBGSLP010000304.1:0-7265 GCA_041740655.1 Alphaproteobacteria bacterium | reverse complement strand
TGAACCAGTTGCTGGTCAGCTTTCATTTTGCCCGCCGCAACGTCGAGGCTGTGCAGGTCGGCCATGTCGCCATTGCTGTCGATATATCCGGTCTCCCAGATATTCTTGCCGTCCGGATCAAGGAGGGCGACGTTCACCCAGAGCTGCGGCTGTGCGCCCAGCGAACCGGAAGGCAGGTTATGGCCGGAGTTAAGGTTCTTGATGTTGTAGGAGAACGCCAGTTCCTTGCCGACCTTGGCTTCGGATTCGAGGAACGGACCGTCGACCTTGACGCCATTCTCCATGACCTGCCGTCTGAGCTCGTCGCGCTCGTCGAGGGTCACCAGGTTTTCCTCGATGACGGCCCGTGCGTCTTCGCGATCGAGCGAGTTGGCCCACGCTTCCGGGAACTTGACCTTGATCTTGCCGTCGGCCACTTTGTTTTCGAAGTCGGTGGTGCCCCAACCGGCGCGCCAGTCAAATTCCAGCCACTTCTTGATCGTCCACGCCTGCGCTTTCACGTTGTGCGGGAAGATGCCCGGATGAGCGATCGAATAGCCCGGACCGACAAAGCGATGGTTCGCGTGCTTGCGCCCCGGGTTGATTTCCTTGCCGCCGACAATAGCGGACGGCGCGGTGTCATAGCCCTCGTTTTTGCCCGGCACCTTGCCCATGTGGCAATCCTGGCAGGTGACCCCCTGCGCTTTCGCCGGGCTGGCGCGATACTGCTCCCACACGATCTCAAGCTTGATGCCAAGGTTGACCGCCACCTGGTGACAGCTGACGCAGAACTCCGACTTGGTGATCTGGTCGTTCTTGATCATGCCGTTGTGGATGTCGTTGCCGCGTCCGTCGCTGCTGACCTTGACCGAGTAGGTTTCCTTGTTGTCGAGCACGTCCTTGAGGACGCTTTTGTCGCCGCTGCCGTAAACCGGCTCGAAAATTTTGCCCGGCTCGACCCGGCGCTCGCCGTTGACCTTGCCGAACTGCTCCTTGACGCGGTGACAGGTTATGCATGTCACGCCCTCGCGGGAAATCTGGCTGCGCGCCCAGAGCGGCGTTTCGCGATTTTCGCCAAGCTGGGTGCCGACCTGCTGATGGCAGCGGACGCAGAAGGTGCCGACCGTGCCTTGCGTCAACTCGGTGAATTTCTGCTCGAACTTGTGAAACATCGGCGAGATCGACGCATAGGCGTGGTTTGAGGAGCGCCACTCGTCGTAAATTTGCTTGTGGCATTCGCCGCACTGCGCAGCCGTCGGATAGAGTGAGAGAGTTTCCTCGCTGAGCGGCGTTATCGGTGACGGCTTGCCCATCTCGGCCTTGGCGGCCGCAGCGAGAACGGATATTTCGCCTTCCCCATCGGCTTGCGCATCTGCGGAAAGCTTCTGCTCGCCTCCGACCGCCTTAACCTGCGCAACAGCGGCGCTTGGCGCAGTGGTGGCAGTCTTCGTCGCATTGTCGCGCTCCGCCGCCACGGCCTTCTCGGCAGGCTGTGAAGGAACTGCGGGCTTTTCAGCCTGCTGAACGCGGGCCTTTGGAATTTTGAATTCTTCGGGAGCCTCGATCAGAAGATCGTCGGTCTGGTCTCCGGATGCTGGCGCCGCGTTGCTCGTCGACGTTTCCTGAACACCGGCATTCGTGTTGGCCTTGCTTGGCGCCGCAGCCTTTGCTGGAGCCACTTTTGGCTTGCCTGCGTCCTTTATTGTGGCTGCGCCGGGTTCATGCGGCAAAGGGAGACGATCGCCCTTGCTTTCCGTCTCCGTCATTTGTGCGTCGTTATAAGTGTCGGCGAGCGCCTGCGTGCCGAACGATGCGCTATTAACCATCATCGCGCCAGCGACGAACCAGGCAACAGCCCGAATGTCAGATAAACGTTTCATAATGCCCCACCAATCCCCGTGCGATTTTTGATTGCCTCCCTAAATCCCGCTCAAAAGACGAGCCGAGGGAGTGACCGATAAAAAATCACTAAAATTGTATTTATCCGGGGAAAGGGGCGTCATAAGGCCGCGTTCGCAGCGAAAGAATGGCAGAAAGCGGCGACTTCAAGGGCTGAGTTGTATCAAATTTCTGTAAGGAAAATATCGCGTTGATTTGCAAAAATCACCTAGTTTTTAGAAATTTTATATTGTATAATTCTAAAAATAGGCACTTCATTAAAATAATGAATTGATTTGGATGGCACCGCGAAATTGCCACGGTTCAGCCTGCAAGCCGCCTAGTCCGGGTGCTATCGAGCAACGATTCAAATTTTATTAAATAGCTATAGAGGCCGCAAAATCAGCGCTTGCGCTCGCACCCGGTCGAGATAGAGGAAATTCTAGTGGTAGCTGAAATCGGTCAATTCGCCCTCGTCCTGACGCTAACGCTTGCGATCGCGCAATCAGTCGTACCGTTGATCGGAACGCATCTGGGCGACCTCAAGCTGATGCGATTCGGCGCCTCGGCAGCGATAGGACAAGCGGTATTCCTGACAGTCTCTTTCGCCGCGCTCATCTCATGCTACGTGACATCCGATTTTTCGGTCGTCAACGTGGTCGAGAATTCAAACTCCGCGATGCCGATGATCTATAAGGTCACGGCGACCTGGGGCAATCATGAAGGATCGATGCTGCTGTGGGTCTTGATCCTGGCGCTGTTCGGCGCGGCCGTGGCCGCTTTTGGCGGCACCCTCCCCGAGCCACTCAAAGCCCGCGCGCTGGCCGTGCAGGGCATGGTCGGGACAGGCTTTCTCGCCTTCATACTCTTCACCTCCAACCCCTTCGCCCGCGTCTTTCCAGCGCCGGCTGACGGGCAGGAACTCAACCCGCTGCTACAGGACATAGGCCTCGCCATACACCCGCCGTTCCTTTATCTCGGCTATGTCGGCTTCTCGATGGCGTTTTCCTTCTCGGTCGCAGCTCTTATGGAGGGCAAGGTCGAGGCGTCATGGGCGCGCTGGGTGCGGCCATGGGTTCTGGCTGCGTGGTGCTTTCTCACCATCGGCATTACTCTTGGAAGCTTCTGGGCCTACTATGAACTGGGCTGGGGCGGCTGGTGGTTCTGGGACCCGGTCGAGAACGCCTCGTTCATGCCATGGCTCACGGGCACCGCGCTGCTGCACTCGGCCCTCGTCGTCGAGCGGCGGCAAACGCTGGTCAACTGGACGATACTGCTCGGCATCCTGACCTTCTCGTTGAGCCTCGTCGGCACTTTCCTCGTTCGCTCGGGCGTTCTGACCAGCGTGCATTCGTTCGCGCTTGATCCATCGCGGGGCATATTCATCCTCGGCCTGATCGCGCTCACGACCGGCGGCGCTCTGGCGCTTTACGCTTACCGGGCGCCCAGCCTGAAACATGGCTCACCTTTCGGCGCCGTCAGCCGCGAATCAAGTCTCGTGCTCAACAATGTCCTGCTGATCTCGGCGGCGGCGACCGTGTTCATCGGCACCTTCTATCCGCTCGTCATCGAGGCGACCACCAACGACAAAATCTCCGTTGGACCGCCATTCTACAATCTCACCTTCGTGCCGATGATGATCCCACTGCTCGTCGTCATGGTGGTCGGGCCAATGCTGAAATGGAAACGCGGCACGATTCGCGAAGGCCTCGCGAAACTTACCCGCCCTGCGATTATCGCCGGGCTGCTCGTGGTTGCGATCCTCATCTACACCTTCGGCGCCCATGCGCTGGCGGCTATCAGCTTCGGGCTAGCGGCCTGGGTCATCGCAGGGTCGTTCGCGATTCTCGTTCATCGCACGCGGCTCGGGCAAGTCCCTTTGTCGGCGAGCCTGCAACTGGCGCGAATTACTCCGCGCTCCGTTTATGGTCTCGTCGTCGCGCATGCGGGCATCGGAGTGACGGTTCTGGGGATTACCGCCATGTCCGCCTGGCAGGAGGAAAAACTGCAGGCGCTGCCGATTGGTGGTCAGGTGGAGGTTGGCGGCTATCAGGTGACGCTGAAGTCGGTCGGACCTGAAACCGGCCCCAACTACAGGGCCGAGCGCGCAGTTTTCGACATCAACAGCAATGGTCAGGTTATCAGCACGCAGCACTCCGAGAAGCGCTTCTATCCGGTGCGCCGATATCAGACCACCGAGGCTGGCATCCACACGAATTTTATCTCCAACGTCTATGTCGCGGTGGGCGACAGGAACGACAAGAATGAGTGGACGGTGCGCGCCTATTATCATCCGCTGGCGCCGTTCATCTGGTACGGGCCGTTCATCATGGCGCTTGGCGGCTTCGTTTCGCTATCGGACCGTCGTTTCCGCATAGGGGCGCCGCGGCGGGCGCGACCCGCCTATGCGCTTGCTCCGGCAGAATAGGAGACCGACCGATGGCGCCTTTCCGCATGTTCACCACTCTCGTCTTTGGAGCGCTTGTGGCCTTCTCAACGCCGACCATGGCCGTTGAGCCTGACGAGGTTCTGGCCGACCCTGCCCTCGAGGCGCGGGCGCGCGACCTGAGCCAGCATCTGCGCTGCGTGGTCTGCCAAAATCAGTCGATCGACGATTCGAACGCACCGCTGGCGCGCGACTTCCGCGTTCTTCTGCGCGAAAGGCTGAAGGCTGGCGACACCGACGAGGCAGCAGTCAACTTCATCGTGGAGCGCTACGGCAATTTCGTGCTGTTGAAACCGCCGATGCAGCTTCACACGCTGCTTTTATGGTTCGGCCCCGGCCTCGTACTTCTACTGGCGCTGGCCTGCTACTGGATGCTGGTCCGCAGGCCGGTCGAGACCGATCCGCGACGCGCTGAAAGCTTGAGCGCATCCGAGCGCGAGGAATTGCAAACTATTCTGACAAAAGGCACATCATGACGCTTTGGCTCACTCTTACACTTCTCATGGTCGGCGCAGCGCTTATCGTCCTGGCGCCGTTTCTTTTCGGCAGGAGCGTGAACGAGACGCCGACAAGCGTGGACGTCTACAAGGACCAACTCGCCGAGGTCGAGCGCGATCGAAACCAAGGCCAGATCGACGAGGCCGAAGCGGCGTCAGCGCGCCTCGAAATCGAGCGGCGAATCCTTGCGGCCAGCCGCTCGGAGGCGCCAGTGAAGCCCGTCTCCGTGAATTGGCAATATCGCATGGCGACCGGCGTCGCCTCCATCGTGGTGCTCGGGTCCGTTGGCCTTTATGCAACGCTGGGGCGTCCCGATCTGCCCGCAGCCCCATTTCAGGCGCAGGCGAACACTGACGCTCCGGCTGTTCAGCCAGCCCAAGCTGCGCAGAACGCGCAGACCGCGGCGGCGGCGCAGGGCGATGTCAACGAGCTGGTAAAGCGCATAGAGAAGCGTTTGGAGGAAAATCCGAACGACGCCGAAAACTGGCGCGTGCTCGGCTGGTCCTACTACAATTTGGGCCGCACCAAAGAAGCGGTCACCGCTTATCGCCGCGCGGTCGATCTGCAAAAAGACAATCCGATGCTGAAGGCGCTTCTCGGCGAGGCGATGGTGGTGGAAGCCGGCAATGTCGTGATGGCGGACGCTCTGGCGACATTCGAGGAAGTGCTGGCGATCAATCCGAATGACGAGCGCGCTCGGTTCTTCAAGGGCGTCGCCAAAGCCCAGACCGGCGACAATCTAGGCGCCATCGACGAATGGATGGCGCTGTACAAGGTTGCGCCTGCGGACGCCGAATGGACAAGCGACCTGCGCATTCGCATCGAGGAGACCGCAAAGCAGGCCGGACTTGACGTGACCGCGCGGCTCGCCGAGGCAAGACCCACTGTCGTCGCCGCGAAAGGGCCAGATGGCGCCACTTCCAGCGCTGCGTCAACGCCGGGACCGACCGTCGCGGATGTCGAGAGCGCAAAGCAACTCAAGCCGGAGGATCGCGAGCACATGGTCGCCGCCATGGTCGATCGTCTCGCCGGCCGCCTCGAAGCATCGCCGAAAGACCCGGACGGCTGGATCATGCTGATGCGCTCGCGCATGGTGATGAACGACGCCGAGAACGCCCGCGCGGCTTTCGAAAAAGCGAAAACCGTATTCGCCGATGAGCCGGAAACGCAGAAGCGCATTATGCAGGCCGCGCAGGCGATGGGCGTTGTTGCGAACTAAATCCAAAGACAGTCGTTGGGGAACTGAAGTCACACATTGAGGGGATAACATGAGTAGTCAGACTATATACGCATCCGTTCTGATGGCCTGCCTGCTGACGCTCGGTTTCGGAGGCCCTGTCCGCGTCGCCAACGCTGCGCCGGCAGGGCTGTCCGTCGCTAAACCTGGCGCTGGCGAGGGGAGCAACGTCATCCAGATCAAGCGTCGGCGCGGAAGTCGGCGGACGGTCTTTCCGATCGCGCCAAGTTATCAGGCCTACGACTACCCCTACTATTACAGCCGTGGATATTATCCGAGGCATATTGGCCGGGGTTATGTCTATTACGGTCAGCCGTACCTTGCACCACGCGGTTATTACCGGCGCAGCTACACGCCCGTATCGGCAACGCGCTGCTCCACGTGGCGACGGAAATGCGGCGCCAACTGGGGCCGCAGAAACGCCGATTACTACGGCTGCATGCAGCACCACGGCTGCTGATCGGGCGACAGGATTGGTGGCGGGATCGCTTGATTCCCGCCACTCCCTTCCTTGGATTCTGAGCAAGCGCTTTACTGCCCAATCCATTTTACTGATAAACCCGCCAGCGGCGCTGCCCGCCCGTCACTCCGCCGGGATTTTCGTGCTCATGATCGGCGTGACGATTTCGTTCACATGGTATTTATGGCAGGTCAGGCAGTCCTGACGCGCCGCGTTCGCTGTGTGGCAGCTCTGGCATAGCTCCTTGTTCACGTTGCCGAAGCCGGGCGTGAAGCTCAGCGGATTGCCATCCTCGTAGGTCTTCAGGTAGGGCTTGCCCTTCTCAAGGCTGTGGCATGTGAGGCAGCCGCGATTTTCCATCACTCCGAAATGCGGCTCGTGGATGAAGTTGGTGAAGCGCCCTTCCTTCATCTTCGCCGTTACCGGCGAGAAATTGACCTTACGGCCCTTGCCGTACTCATCGTCGACGCTATGGCATTTGGTGCACGAACCTTGCGAGTCCTTGTTGGTCAAGGCGTCGAAAACCGAGGCGGCGGGCCTCACAAGCCCTTTCGGCGACTGCAGCCCGGTCAGGCTCAGCCATGCGTAGATGAACTTGTCCTTGTGTCCGACCGGGCGATAGAAGATTGCGTAGTCCTGCCGATACCAGCCGCCAAAGTCGGCCCAGCTTTCGGCGTCGACCTCGCTCTCGATCACGGCGCCGCTCGCTGCGGGGCTGGATGGAGCGCTCTCGGCGCGATCGGCTTCCGCCGGTTTGTCGTCATCCG
>JBGSLP010000303.1:0-3169 GCA_041740655.1 Alphaproteobacteria bacterium | reverse complement strand
GCCCGCCCGGCAGCCCATAGCCGGAGGCGACATAATCGGCCTCGCCCTGCTCGCTCAGCCGTTGGTATCCAAGCGCGCCGAGCGCTGCGTCGTAAAACGCGCGCGAGGCCTCGATATTTGAAACGGGGAGAGATAAATGATCAATCATGGGTCTACCTCCTAAGCTTACAGCATGCGGGAGGAGGCGCGCAAAAATGCGGCGGCGAAGCAATCCGCGCGGAAAATCAGTCCGGAAGCCACGTCACGATGGGCGGCCTTGGCGAGATGACGTCGATCATGTCTCCCATCGCCGCGATGTGATAATGCTGGCCCGAATCCGGCAATGCGCCAGATAACTGGCCGTAAAACCAGGCGGCGTAGCGCGAGTTTTTCACGATGAAAATCGGCCACGGATAGATTGCGTGTGAGTCGTAGACCTGTTTGATCAGATAGTTTTCAGAGGCGCCGCGATAGCAGACCGGCTCCTCGAACTTGATGCGCAGGGGACGCGCATTAGGCTCTGGCGCTTTCAGGATAAGGCGGAAACCCTCCTTGTCGTCGTGCATCGCCTCCAGCGCCATAGCGGCGTGCAGTCCGCCAATCGGCTCCCATTTCTCGAACTGCTCGTCACCCAACGCCATACGCCCGCACTAACTATTCCGGTTGTATGCATATTGTATCAACTTTTACAAAAATTAAACCAATGATTGCCGTTAAGCTTTACACGCGCGGCTCGTGTTCGCTGTGATAGACTTTGCCGCCCGGGTAAAATGAGGTAAGTGACAATCATTACGCGTGGGGGCGCATGATGACGGACGTTTTCTTCTCCTATTCCTCAAAAGACCGGGAGCGCGTGCGCCCCATCCGCGACGCGATTGTCGCCGAAGGTTTCGATGTCTTCTGGGATCAGGAAGTGCCGCCGGGGCGCAACTGGGACGAATGGATCCGCCAGCACCTGGATGCGGCGCGCTGCACCATCGTGTTCTGGTCGGAGCACTCGGTGCGCTCGGACAACGTGGTGCACGAGGCGACGGTCGCCAAGAATTTCCAGCGGCTCATCCCCGTGCTGCTCGACCCCATCGCGTCCGGCGCGTTTCCCATGGGGCATTACACGACGCAGGGCCTGAGCGTGTTTGCGCAGGGCGGCGCGGCGCCGGACATGCGGCGGCTGATCGAGGAGGTGGAGGCCAAGGCAACGCGGCGATGGATGCGCCGCAGGTTCGCCGAGCTGGAGGGGCGAGTGAAGGCGCTGAATGCCCAGCGCGAGCAGATGGAGGACAACGAGGCGGCGCTGCACCGGCGCGTGTCGGAGCTTGAGGCGGAACTCGAACTCGGGCGACGCGAGCGTGCCAAACTGCAATCGGCACTAACAGCGCAGACCGGCGGGAAATCGCCGACACAGAACATTCATCTCACTAATATGAACAACTTAGACGGTGACGCTAATCCTACCAATTTATTCTACGGAAATAATCTTTATTATCCGAAGCTAGCTCCCATTGCCCTGTTGTTAATATCTCTATCTGTTTATTTTATTAATAATTTAAACTTATCTGAATCTAACTGGCTGTCGACAACTCTTGTTTATGCATGTCTTGTTTCTTCTATTTACTTTATTGCTTCAACAGTTGTTATAGGGTTTAAAAGAAAAAGAAAAAATATTGTCATATTCGGCGTTGCCGTACCTGTCATTTCGGCGCTATCCGCGTGGACTTTATCAGGCTTGAATGTCAGCCCAAGCGAAAAACCTATTCTTGTCTCTATTGTGCTAGCAACTTATTCATTGATATTATACATCATTATAATAAGGTTTAAATCACAAATCTACGCTCCTAATAAAATCTCTCCATAAAGCGTCAAAAGGACTTATTCACATATCCGACAGCTTATAAAAACCGAGATCCGAGAAAGAGCTGCAACTTTGGGAAGGCGGTAGCCCAACCTGCCCGCTGAACCAGCCGGCAAAAGCCGATGAAACTGCTTCTTGACAAGATATGCACGCTTAGCTAAGCTCATTAGCTAAAGAGTGCGCCATGTCCACCTACACCGTACATCAGGCGAAGACGAATCTTTCAAGGCTGATCGAGCAGGCGGAGCGCGGCGAGGACGTGGTGATCGCGCGCGGCGAGAAACCTGTCGTAAAGCTTGTGCCTGTGCCCGTGGCGGAGACGCCGAAGCGCAAACGTGCACCGGGAGCGTTAAAAGGACTCATTCATATCCCCGATAGCTTCTACGAACCGATGTCCGAGTAAGACCTGCTGCTTTGGGAAGGCGGCAATCCGGATGATCCGCTTAATCATAAGTCCTAGCTGCCCTCGAAGCTACATTGACGCGCACAATAGTATTAGCTAAAGTGATTAGCTAAGGAGTGACTCCATGTCGACTTATACAGTGCACCAAGCAAAAACTAATTTGTCTAAACTCATTGAGCAGGCTGAACGCGGCGAGGACGTTGTGATTGCGCGCGGCGACAAGCCCGCAGTCAAGCTCGTGCCCGTGCAGGAAGCGCCGCCGAAAAAAACCGGTCGCCGCCCCGGTGCCTACAAGGACGAGTTGCCGGAGTTTCCCGATAGCTTTTTCTTCGATCCATTGCCCGAGGAAGAACTGCAACTTTGGGAAGGCGGAAGCCCAACCTGCCCGCTGAACCAGCCGGAAAAAGCCGATGAAACTGCTTCTTGACACCTCCGCCTTCCTTTGGTGGTACAAAGCCCCGCAGTTTTTATCGCCGAATGTCCGACAGGTTTTGAGCGAGCAGAAATGGCGCATATACTTGAGCGCGGCGAGTGCTTGGGAGGTTGCAACCAAGGTGCGCCTCGGCAAACTTCCCGAAGCCGCGCGCCTCATCGAACGTTTTGATGACTATCTAGAAGAGCAAAACTTCGTCGCTATTCCAGTTTCAACTACACATGCCCGGCTCGGGGGCAGCCTAGCGTCGCCGCATCGCGATCCGTTTGACCGGATCATCGCCGCGCAGGCGCAGATCGAGGACATGCCGGTGGCCACCACGGACGTTGCGTTTCAAACGCTGGGCGTGCGCATCTTCTGGTAATGGTCTGAGCCCGTAGATTTCCTCCACGAATAAGGAGAGTCCGTTACCCTTGAAGAGGAGACGGACGATGAAGCGCAGCCGGTTTACGGAAGAGCAGATTATTTCGATTTTGAAAGAGCAAGAGGCGGGGGCGAAGACCGC
>JBGSLP010000302.1:0-10528 GCA_041740655.1 Alphaproteobacteria bacterium | reverse complement strand
TTGGGGCGATGCGCTGGTTCCCTGTATTCGTCGCGGGAGCCTTCCTCACTGGCCATCGGCGCATCGCCATTGACGCGGGGGCGCTCCGACTCGGCTCTTATTTCACCGGATGGCGCGAACTCCTGATCACCGCGTCCGCGTCCGCGTCTGCGGCGGCGGCGGCGCGAGCGTTGCTCCTCGGTTTCACTGGCAGCTTTGGGGGCGTCACCGGGCGACGTCTCATCCGCGTCGTCAGCGACCGCGTCATCATTGGCGTCAGCATCGCCGTGATGAGCCCATGTCATTTGTACGATCTTAGGCGCAACTCCCTCGCGCGGCGCGGCGGGTGCAACTTTTTCGATCGTGTGGTTCGCATTGAACAGCGCCGGGCTCGCCGATACGCTGATCGTGACGCCATAGCGATTTTCGATGTCGCGCAGATAGCTGCGTTTATTGTTGAGGATATAAAGCGCCGCCTCGACCGACGTGCACGCGGCAAGGTTAGCTGGTCCCTTGGCGATCAGCATGTCTTCGATGGCGCGAAGCACCATGAGCGCGACTGACTCGGTCGAGCGCACCGCGCCGGTGCCAATGCAATGCGGGCATGGCTGCGTGGAGTTCTCAACCATGCCTGTGCGCAGGCGCTGGCGTGACATCTCCAGAAGGCCGAAAGCGCTGATGCGGCCGACTTGAATCCGGGCGCGGTCGTTGCTGAGGCAATCTTTCATTTTCTTCTCGACAGTGCGGTTGTTGCGCCGCTCCTCCATGTCGATGAAGTCGATGACGATCAGGCCTGCGAGGTCGCGCAATCGCAATTGGCGCGCAACTTCGTCGGCTGCCTCCAAATTGGTTTTGAGCGCCGTATCCTCGATGGAGTGCTCGCGCGTGGATTTGCCCGAGTTCACATCGACGGCGACCAGAGCTTCGGTCTGGTTGATGACACTGTAGCCGCCGGATTTCAGCGTGACGCGCGGGTTGAACATCATGTTCAACTGGCCCTCGACGCCATGTTTGGTGAAAATCGGCTCCGGCTCTTTATAGGGCTGCACGTTTTTCGCATGGCTCGGCATGAGCATGCGCATGAAATCCTTGGCCTCGCGATAGGCGTCATCGCCCGCGACCAGAATTTCGTCTATCTCGCGATTGTAGAGGTCGCGTATCGAGCGCTTGATCAGGTCGCCTTCCTCGTAAACGAGCGTCGGCGCCTTGGATTTGAGCGTCAGATCGCGCACGTTTTCCCATAGCCGCAGCAGATATTCGAAATCGCGCTTGATTTCCGCCTTGGTGCGCGCTGCGCCCGCCGTGCGGATGATGAGGCCCATGCCCTGCGGCACTTCGAGTTCCGTCGCAATCTCTCGCAGGCGTTTGCGGTCGGTCACGACGCTGATCTTGCGCGATATGCCGCCGCCCGACGCCGTATTGGGCATCAGCACCGTATAGCGGCCGGCGAGCGAGAGAAATGTTGTCAAAGCCGCGCCCTTGGTGCCGCGCTCTTCCTTGACCACCTGCACCAGCAAAATCTGGTTGCGCTTGATGACTTCCTGAATTTTGTAGTTGCGGCGCCGGGTGCGATCGCGCTGCGGAAGCTCCTCAAGCGCGTCCTCGCCGCCGACCGATTCGACCATGCCCTGTTCGCTGTCTTCCTTGACGGACAGGTCATCGTCGTCATCCGCGTCATCGTCGTCGTTCGCGCGGGATTTATATTCGGCAGTCGGTTGCGATTGCTGGTCGGGGTGATCATCGTGGCCTGCGGTATCCGCTTCGGACGGATTTTCCAATGGCTCGGATACAACCTCGCTGCGCTCTGCGCTCAACGCAATGGCGCGAGGCGCGTCGGCGTCTTCGCCGTCATGAGCCGTTTCCGCGCTCTCCTGACCGGCGTTTTCACCCTGCTCGTCAGATGGAGACGTGTGATAGTGAGGTTGCTCGTCATCGACGCCTCGTTCGGCGGGGACGCTCTCCTGCGGGGAGTCGGCCTGCTCGTATCTGGCTTCCCGGCCCTGACTTGCGGCGCGGGCGGAGCGCGCTTCCTGCAATTCGGCCTGCGGCAGGCGATAATAATCGGGGTGGATTTCGGCAAACGCCAGAAAGCCGTGACGGTTGCCGCCATAATCGACGAACGCCGCCTGCAGAGATGGCTCGACGCGAATTACCTTAGCGAGAAAGATGCTCCCGCGAAGTTGTTTGCGGGACTGCGATTCGAAATCGAATTCCTCTACGCGGTTCCCGCGTACGACAACGACGCGCGTCTCTTCCGGATGCGCGGCGTCGATAAGCATTTTATTTCCCATAGATCGTTCCTTCCAGCGCGCCCAAGCCAAAGGCTGGGGGGAGAGCTGTGTTCCCACGCTCTCACAGCCGCAAACGTCCTTCGGGACATGGCGCGCTTGTGTGTTTGCGGCGCAGGGTTCGCGCAAAGCCGCGCACGACCTTCAGGAGCCGCACAAAGGCGGTCGGAGGCCCAGGACGCTTGGTCCTGAGATGTGCTGGTGGCTGAAATTTGCGAACCGTCGGCGCTCAATGTTTCCGGACTTTTTGGTTCATGCTTTTGTGGCGCGACGTCTATCGCCGTTCGCCTCAAGCAATTTCATTTGGATTGTACTCTAAAAAGCTTCGCAAACGGTCTTGGCGTTTTAGCGGTGATATTGCAACCGCTTCCAAAAGCCTCTGGCTTTGTTTTTGGGAACGCCGTTGTTTGCGATGTCAATTTCTTATACATTGCGTCGTTGTGTAATAGTACCGCAGCGATCCGAAAATATCGTTTGTCAAAACTTCGAATTGCAGCCGGAACCGCGTTTATTCTTTTATGTGCAGAGCCTTTATTCAGCGCCGCTGCCTCACCCGAGAGCTAGCGCGCAGGAGAGCTGCATGAGTTTTACTAATAGGACGGGTTTGCGGCGCAATCAAGCTCCGCATCGCGCCTGGATCATGAAGGCCAGAAAAAAGTTGTGGCTCATCGTTAAGCGCTCCGTGTTAACAGTTCGTTTACATCGTCATATTGAAGCCTGATTCCGAATGAGTTTATCCGATAAATTTCATTGCCGAGAAGCCTAGATGATCTCACGACAGTCGGCCCTGACCTTCCGCCCAGCCCTGCCCCTCACTCTCCTTGTAATCGCGGCGATATCTGGTGTTGTTACGCACCCCGCGCTCGCGCAGAGCAACCCGCCGCTCGCCAAGGATGCCCGCATCGGCGGGGATATATCCCGAACGCGGTTTGTCGCCGATCTGTCGAAAGAGGTCGAATTCAAGGTCAGGACGCTGCCGGACCCGTATCGAATCATCGTCGACATGGGCGACGTGAATTTCCAGATGCCGAAGGGGCTAGGCGCCAAGGGTCGTGGTTTGGTGACGGGCTTCCGCTTCGGTAACTTCGCCAAGGGCAAATCCCGTATCGTCATCGACACCGCGCAGCCGGTGATTGTCGAGAACGCGTTTGTTCGCCCCGCCGAGGGCGCTCAACCGGCGCGGCTCGTAATCGACATGAAGCGTACGACACGCGCGGATTTTATGAAAAGGCATGCTGCGGCGCTAACGGCCGAGACTTCACAGGGGCAGGCCGGTCCTGGCTGGGATAAGGCGACGGAGCAGGAGCCCGGGGCAAACGGCGGCGGAGAGGATCGCCCTGTGATCGTGATTGATCCGGGGCACGGTGGGATCGATCCGGGCGCCAGCAGTTCGCAGGGCATATTCGAGAAGGCGGTTGTTCTGGCGCTTTCGGTCGAATTGAAGAAGCGGTTGGAGCAAACGAACCGTTTCAAGGTCTTCCTGACGCGTGAGGGCGATGTTTTTGTGCCCTTGAATGAGAGGACGGCGTTCGCCCAGAAAAAAGGCGCGTCGCTGCTGATCTCTCTCCATGCTGACGCCATCGATGCAAAGCATCCGTTGCTTGGCGCAAAGGGGCCGCAAGTCGCGCAGGAGGTTCGCGGCGCCAGCATCTACACACTGAACCAGCAGGCGTCGGACGATGAAGCCAAGGCGAGCGCGGCGCGCGAAAACCTCTCGGACGTGCTTGCAGGCCTTGACCAGCAGAAGGAGGCGAAGGACGAGGTCTCGAATATTCTCGGCGATCTGGTGCAACGCGCGACGAAAAACGAGGCGCGCGAATTCTCCAATTTGCTCGTGTCACAATTGCGCGGCAAAATCACGCTAAACCCAAGACCGCAGCGGTTTGCGAACTTTATCGTTCTGCGCGCGCCGGACGTCCCCTCGGTGCTTATCGAGCTCGGATATCTGAGCAACCTGGAGGATGAGAAGCAACTTCTGTCGCCTGCGTGGCGTTCGTCGGTTGCAGACCTCATGAGCCAGGCGATTTCCAGTTTTTTCAGCAGCGCGCAAAGTCGGCTGCCGTTCTGATGGCGGATTGTTACGCCTTTTTACGGGCTGAAGTGCAACTTTACTGTTGATTTGTGAGGCGTTAACGCGGAAACGTTACACTCGTTACGTGCTTCGCAAGCGCAACAATCATCGGGCGATACTTGCATCTGGTATCGTCACATCATGGTCCAGAAACCGGATCACGGAAAGAAACGCGGATTAGCGGCATGCAACTTTACGCTCCCATTAGAATGACTGCGCCGGTTCCGCCGCCGCGAAAGCCAGTCAGAAGGAAGAGCATTTTTCTACGGCTGTTCGGCTTCGCCTTTACGGTGGGCGTCATGCTCTTCGTCGCAGGCGCTGGCGTCGCGGGCTACATTCTGTGGCAGATTTCGAAGGAATTGCCGGCTTATGACAAGCTGGCGACATATGAGCCGTGGGTGATGACCCGGGTGCATGCCAACGACGGCCGTCTCATTGCGGAGTTCGCCGAAGAAAAACGCATCTACATGCCTATCAATTCGATACCGAAAAAGGTGACGAACGCCTTCATCGCCATCGAGGACAAGAATTTCTATAATCACGGCGGCATTGACTTTCAGGGCGTTGCGCGTGCGCTCGTCAACAATCTGACGAAGGGGAGGAGAGAGGGAGCCTCGACCATCACCCAGCAGGTGGCGAAAAACTTCCTCCTCACAAACGAACAGTCCTACGACCGGAAGATCAAGGAAGCGATACTTGCCGTCCGCATGGAGCGCGCTTTCACGAAGGACTATATCCTCGAGTTGTACCTCAACCAGATTTTCTTCGGCTTGGGCTCCTACGGGGTCGCTGCGGCGTCGCTGAATTATTTCGGCAAGGAATTGCGCGATCTCGAACTGGAAGAAATCGCCTATCTGGCGGCGCTGCCGAAAGGGCCAAACAACTATCATCCAGTCAGGCATCGCGAGAAAGCGATCGGTCGCCGGAACGACGTCATCGACCGCATGATCGCCGATGGCTATGTCACGCCTGAAGAGGGCGCTGCGGCCAAGAAGAAGCCGCTTGAGGTTAAACCTCGCTCCTTTGGCGCCCAGATGGCCGCCGCCGACTATTTCGCTGAACAGACACGTCGCACGCTCATCGACCTTTATGGCGAGCAGAAGCTCTATCGCGGCGGTTTGTCCGTTCGTACGACCCTCGACCCGGTTCTGCAGGCTCAGGCCCGGAACGCGCTTCGCGAAGGGCTATTGCGTTATGACGTAAAACGCGGCTGGAAAGGCCCCGTCGCGACAATATCGACAGCGGGGGACTGGGGACCGGCGCTGGCCGAAATCCCTGTCCTCAGCGATCTCAGCCCGTGGCGTCTTGGCGTCGTGCTGGAGGTCAACAAGGACCGTGCGGTCGTTGGCCTTCAGCCGGACCGTGACGGGCCGGGTGGGGTATCTGATGTCCGCAATACGGTAAACGTTCCCTTCGCCGAACTTCGATGGGCGCGCAATACTGTCAGAAAAGAAGACAAACTGAAGCCGACCAGAGAAGGCGGCGCCGCAGACATCCTGGCTCCGGGGCAGGTGATTTATGTGGCCCCAATGCCGGAGGCGACATTCGGCGAGGCGGATGATCCCAAAAAGCGGGCCCAGTTGGCGGCGCTTGGCGAGTTCGCCAGACCTTGGCGGCTGGTGCAGATACCGGAGATCGAAGGAGCAATCGTCGTCATGGACCCGCATACTGGTCGCGTTCTCGCGCTTGTTGGCGGGTTCAGTTACGCTGAGAGCCAGTTCGATCGCGTGGTTCAAGCGCGCAGGCAGCCGGGCTCGACATTCAAGCCGTTCGTTTACGCGGCGGCTCTGGACAACGGCTATAACCCTTCGAGCATCATCATGGATGCGCCGCTTGTGATCGATCAGGGCGGCGGGCAGGGCGAGTGGAAACCGGGTAACTATGACGGTCGCATCGGCGGTCCGACGACATTGCGACTGGGCGTCGAAAAATCCCGCAACCTCATGACGGTTAGACTTGCGCAGGATCTCGGCATGCCGCTCGTTGGCGAGTATTCCAAGCGATTTGGCATTTATGACGAGCTGATGCCCGTGCTTTCGATGGCGCTTGGCGCAGGCGAAACAACGCTTCTGCGGCTGACGACAGCCTATTGCAGCTTTGCCAATGGCGGCAAGGAAGTCAGCGCAACTTTGATCGACCGCATACAGGATCGTTACGGAAAAACCCTCTGGAGGCATGACAAGCGCCAGTGCGAATCGTGCTTTGCCGAGCGATGGGAAGGGCAGGAAGAGCCTGAACTGGGCGACATCCGGAAGCAGATCGTTGATCCGCACACCGCCTATCAGGTGACATCGATTTTGGAAGGCGCCGTGCGCCGCGGCACAGGCTATGAGGTCAGCAAGGTCGGCAAGCCACTCGCTGGCAAGACAGGCACGACCAACGACGAAAAAGACGCTTGGTTCGTGGGCTTTTCGCCAGACTTGGCCGTGGGCGTTTTCGTGGGCTTCGACACGCCAACGCCAATGGGCAAGGGCGAGACCGGCGGCGGCGTTGCCGCTCCGATTTTCCGCGATTTCATGAAGGTCGCGCTTGCCGACAAGCCAGCGACGCCATTCCGCATTCCTCCGGGCATCAAGCTGGTTCGCGTCAACCCGATCACCGGCATGCGCGCCGATCCAGGTGAGCCGAAAACCATCATGGAGGCGTTCAAGCCGAATGATGAGCCGCCGGAACCGTTCTCGTATGTGGGCTATGGCTCTCCCGAGGAAGGTGGCGGCGGTTACTCCTCCGCGCCTCCGAGCGACAGAGACCCCTATGCGGGCGGCGGTGGCGGCGGCTATAAGGCTCCAGGCGGATATCGCCAACCGCAGGCGGGAACCGGCTCGCTGTATTGAGGCGCGCATTTTCCTGACGCGTTTGAACTTTTCGCGAGATCGGAAAAGTTCAAACCGCGACTTGCGCGCCGCGCACTCAGCGCTATTTTAAATCTGAAAATCAAGAATTGGGGAAACGCAATGCGTGCAGAAGCGCAAAATATGGTCGACGAAATCCAGCAGTCGCTGACTTTGCTGCGGAGGCATCTTTGACTGGGATAAAGCCCTTGTCCGCCTCGAAGAATTGAACGCCCTCGCAGAATCTCCCGACCTCTGGAACAACGCCCAGCGCGCTCAGAAAATGATGCGCGAGCGCCAGCATCTGGAAACCGCGATCACCGCCTACAAGACCCTTGCCGCCGCGCTTGCTGACCAGATCGGCCTCATCGAACTCGGCGAGGAAGAGGGCGACGAAAGCGTCGTCAAAGACGCGGAGGCCGAACTCGCACGCCTGCGACGCGAGGTTAAACTGCGCGAGGTGGAAGCGCTCCTCTCCGGCGAGGCGGACGCTAACGACACGTTCCTCGAAGTTCACTCCGGCGCGGGCGGCACCGAGAGCCAGGACTGGGCTTCCATCCTCACGCGCATGTATATGCGCTGGGGTGAGGAGCGCGGCATGAAAGTGGAGCTGATCGAGAGCAACGCGGGCGAGGAAGCGGGTCTGAAATCCGCGACGATGCAGTTCAAGGGCTCGAACGCCTATGGCTGGCTGAAAACGGAGTCCGGCGTGCACCGTTTAGTGCGTATCTCGCCGTTCGACTCGAATGCGCGCCGCCACACCAGCTTTTGTAGCGTGTGGGTTTATCCGGTGGTCGATGATAACATCGACATCCAGATCAATGAAAGCGACTGCCGCATCGACACCTATCGCGCGTCCGGCGCCGGCGGCCAGCACGTGAACACCACCGACTCGGCGGTTCGCATCACGCACAATCCGACCGGCATTGTCGTGCAGTGCCAGAACGAGCGCTCGCAGCACAAAAACCGCGCGACCGCCTGGGCCATGCTGCGCGCGCGGCTGTACGAAGCCGAACTGAAAAAGCGCGAGGATGAGGCGAACGCTGTCAACGCAACCAAAACCGAGATCGGCTGGGGGCATCAAATCCGCTCCTATGTGCTCCAGCCGTACCAGATGGTGAAGGATCTGCGCACCGGCGTCGTATCGACCAACCCGCCAGCCGTGCTCGACGGCGACATCGATATGTTCATTGAGGCTGCCTTGGCGCAGCGCGTCAAAGGCGGCGCGGCGGAGGCGGTGGAGGATTTGAGCTAGCGCTGTTTCGTGTTAGATTGCGATTTGCCCGGCGATGACGAGGATTAGCCGCTCGCCGATATTCCAAGCGTGCGTCGGTAGAACGCCAGTTCCGCCTCCAGCGCGCGGATCGTGTTTTCGGCGCGGCGGAAACCGTGGCCTTCACCCTCGAATGTGATGTACTCGCAAGGCACTCCGCGTGCGTTGAGGCTTGCCGCGATGAGTTCAGACTGCTCCGGCGGCACCACTTTATCCTCCAGCCCCTGCAACAGCAGCACCGGCGTTTTGATTTTATCGGCATAAGTTAGAGGCGAACGCTCGGCGAGGCGCGCCGCGATCTCCGCCTCGCTCGCGTCCGGCGCTAGGCCAACCAGCCCGTCGATGTAGCCGCTCTCGAACTTGTGGGTCGAGCGGCGCAATGCGGCTAGATCCGAGATGCCGTATGCGCTCACGCCGCCGGCGAAAACGTCCGATTTGGCGAGCGCCATCAGCACCGTGTAGCCGCCAGCGCTCGAACCGTAGATGAACACCTTGCCCCGCGCGCCTTGGCCTGTCGCGATCAGATGCCGGGCGGCGGCGACAGCATCCGCTGCATCGCGGACGCCCCACTGGCCGTTTAGCCGTTCGCGATAATTGCGGCCATAGCCGGTGGAGCCGGAGTAATCGAGATCGAATACGGCGAAACCTCGATTGGTGAAAAACTGCGTGCGCGGCTTCAATCCTCGCGCCGATGCGCCGGTCGGCCCGCCATGCGCCACGATGATCACCGGCGGGCGACCCCCATGCATACTGGTGAACTGCGCGTTGGTTGGAGGATAGTAGACGCCGTAAACCGGCTCGCGCTCCAGGTCGGTCAACCGCACCGGCTCGCCAATGGAAATGTCGGCGGCGTCGAGATCGAAACTGGCGCTCGCTCGCAGCACCTCGTGCGCACCGCCGTTTAGCGGTTGGCGGACGACCGCGCCCGCCCGCGTATCTGTAGCCGCGATGGCCACGATGGCGTCCCCATCCGCCGCAATATGCTCAATGCTGCAAAGCGCGGTTTCAACCTTGGCATACTCGCGGTCCTGAAGATTCAAAACGCGCAGACTCACTCCGCCATTGCTTACGGTCGCCAGAGCGGCTTTAGCATCCGGGAGCAGCGCGTAAGAGCGTTGGTTGAAAGACCAGAACGGACGCATCAGATCGTCGCCAGCAGTGTAAGGCGCGGTCATTCCGTCTTTTGAGCGGAATAAGTCGCCGTGATCGCCCTTGTCGGCGGCGAAAAAGAGCGCGTTATCAGCGGCCCATTCAGGCTGAAACGCCGCATAGTCAACGCCGCCCGCGATGCGACGTGGGAACTCCGGCGCGCCTGGTTCGTCTAGCGTCGATGTGTAAACTTCCGCCGCATCCCACGGCATGGCGGGCAAATTCCATTGCAGCCACGCGAGATGCGAGCCATCGCTGCTCACGCGGGGCGAGGCGTAGAAATCGGCGCCATCCACAAGGACTGCGTGGGCCTGCGCGCCGGACTTGCCCAGATCTATGGCGGCGAGAACATTTCTTGGCTGGGCGAGGCACGCGGAGTGGATTTCCGCCACGCAGATGAGCCGGTTCCGTTTGAGGTCATGTGCGAAGTCCGCGAAACGCCAGCCCGGCGCGTCAGTCAACTGTCGAGGCGCCGCGTTGTCCGTCGCGAGGTAAACCTGCTGGTCGGCGTCATTGACGAAAAACACTCCCGCCGACGTGACGTGAAATTCACCGCCGCCATACTCATGAACGCGGCTTCTGGCGGACCATGGCGCAGGCAGAATTTCCTCCGCCGCGCCGCCACGGACTATACGCATGATAGTCACCCGGCCGCCTTCGCCCGGTCGGCCCTCGCTCCAGTAAACGGCGCTGTCGAATACCTCGATACGCCCCAGGCGCAGGCTTTCGCCCGCCACGTCCGCCGCGCTGAGTTTGGATGGCCAGGAGCCAAAGGGAAGGGGAATTTTCGCCATCTCGCCACCGCCTAAAAATGCATCTCGCCATGGGAGCGCCAGAGAGGCGAATTTGCCCGGCAGGCCAGCGAAATGATCATAATGCAGGCGCCTCAAGGTCGCACCGCCACATATGCGGTCAACCCTTGTCACTCACCGCAAAA
>JBGSLP010000301.1:0-3322 GCA_041740655.1 Alphaproteobacteria bacterium | reverse complement strand
CGCGGCAAAACCAACCTTTCCAGCGCCATCCGCGTGTTTCTACTGGAGCACTTCCGGCGCGGTGGCGAAACCTGACCTGCGCACTCAAAATCCGCTAATCTCAGTTCTGCGCTGATGATCGAAAGGATTGCCGTGACCGATTTTGACAACCGGCCCTCGCTCGCCGCTCCCGACGATGATCCGTATCTATGGCTCGAAGATATCGAGGGCGAGGCGGCGCTTGCGTGGGCGGAGCAGCAGAACGCAGCCACCTTGCACCGCTTCGCAAACGGCGCGTTCGAGGCCGATCGAGACGCACTGACGGCGATTTACAATCGTCCGGATAACATCCCCTACATCTCGCGACATGGCGCTCATGTTTATAATTTTTGGACGGACGGATCGCATCCTCGCGGCCTCTGGCGACGCACGACGCTCGACGAGTTCCACAACGAGGCGCCTGCATGGGAGCTGCTGCTCGACCTAGATGCGCTCGCCGCAACCGAAGGCGAGGACTGGATATGGTCGGGCGCCGACATCGCGCCGCGAACGCATGACCGGGCGTTGATGCGTCTTTCGCGGGGAGGCGGCGATGCGACGGTCACCCGCGAGTTCGACATCACGACGCGTGCGTTTGTCGAAAACGGTTTCAATCTGCCCGAGGCCAAAGGCGGCGCGACCTCGCTCGACGCGGACATGGTTCTCCTCGTCAGCGCGTATGGCGACAATATGGCGACCCGCTCCGGTTATGCCCGCACGGTGCGGCTCTGGGCGCGTGGCGGCGATCCGCTGAAAGCGCCCGTCATTTTCGAGACGACGTATGAAAATACTTGGGTTTCCGCATATCGCGACCTCACCAGCGCCGACGAAACCATCTGGTATACGGAAAGCCGGGGCTTCTACGACGCCGATCACTGGATTGGCGATCGTAGTGGCGCGAAAACAAAACTCGATATTCCCCCTGACGCCTCGGTCAACTGTCGCCATGGCTGGCTGACGCTGGAGTTGCGCACGCCGTGGCTCACGGGCGGCTTCAACCACGCGGCTGGCGCGCTGATTGCCATCCAGTTGGCCGACTTCATCGGAGGCGATCGGCGGTTCGAGACGCTTTTCGAAAGCGCGTCGCGCCGTGCTCTCGAATCCGTTTCATTTAGCGGTGGGCGCTTGATCCTCAGCATTCTTGATAATCTCAGCCCGAGATTTGAGGCGCTGACGCCATCGCCGCAAGGGTGGATGCGGGAAGCGCTCCCCGGCATGCCGACGGTGGGTGCGGCGCATATCTGGCGGATCGACGCCGAGGAGGCGGAGGCCAACGGCGATTTGCTGGCGCAGACACAAGACCCGCTGACGCCTCCAACGCTCACTCTCATGCCAAGGGTTGGAGCGCCGCAGGTGCTCAAACGCGCGCCGCAGGTGTTCAACGCCGACGGGCTTGCCGTTTCGCGGCATGAGGCTGTATCCATCGACGGCGAACGCATTCCCTATACGCAGGTTGGCCCGTCGGGCGAGAGCGGGAACGCGCCGGTTCATCTTTATGGCTATGGTGGATTTTCAGTGTCGCTCACGCCAACCTACGGCAAAGCCATCGGCAAGGTCTGGCTGGAGCGCGGCGGCGTCAGCGTGGTAGCAAACCTGCGCGGCGGCGGAGAGTTTGGCGTTGCCTGGCACGAGGCAGGGCGGCATGAGGGCAAGGCGCTCGCCCATGACGATTTCGCAGCCGTCGCCGACGATCTGGTGCGGCGAGGCGTGACGCGGCCGGGGCGGATTGCAGCGGAGGGCGGCTCCAACGGCGGCCTGCTCATCGCCAACATGCTGACGCGCTACCCCGAGCGGTTCGGAGCGCTGTTCTGCACGATCCCGCTCATTGACATGCGTCGTTATTCCAAGCTGCTGGCGGGGGCAAGCTGGATCAACGAATATGGCGACCCGGACAAGCCGGAGGAATGGGCGTATCTCCAGCGCATTTCCGCCTATCATACGGCGACGGGCGGCATGAATTATCCACCGATCCTCATCGCCACGACGCGCAAGGACGACCGCGTTCACCCCGGACACGCCCGCAAAATGGCGGCCAAGCTTCAGGCGATGGGATACGCCGCGCATTTCTACGAGCCCGCTGCGGGCGGCCATGGCTACGGCAAGGACAACGCGGAGCGCGCCGCTTTCGCAGCCCTAGGCTACAATTTCCTACGTCAGTCGATTGGCTGGACCGTCGATGCGGCTGCATAGCAAAGGACGCCGCCATGGCTGATCCGAAATCTCTCGGCAATGTTCGCGAACAATACGAGGATTTGCCATATCCCCCCGTCGATCCGGCGGATGAGCGCAAGCGGCTTGTGGTCTCCGCGCTTGACCGGCTGCCGGTCATCAATCAGTACTGTTTCGGTGGCGTGCGTACATTTAACGATGGTTTTCGTGTGCTGGTCGCGGGCGGCGGCACCGGCAACAGCACGATTTTCCTCGCCGAGCAGTTGCGCGGCCTGAACGCGCAGGTCGTTTATGTGGATTTCAGCGCCGCAAGCCTAGCAGTCGCACAGGAGCGGGCGCGCATTCGCGGCCTTGAGAACATCGAATTCCATCGCGCCTCGCTGCTCGACGTTGGCGAGATGGGGCTGGGCGAGTTCGACTTTATCAACTGCACCGGGGTGCTGCATCATCTGGCCGATCCGGACGCAGGGCTGCGTGCGCTCGTGAGCGTGCTCAAAGCGGACGGCGCTATGTATTTGATGGTCTATGGCCGATATGGCCGCACGGCGACCTATATGATGCAGGACCTGATGCGGCTGGTGAACGCGGGCGAGGCTTCGCGACCTGCGAAACTGCGCAACCTGAAATCGACGCTTTCGGCCATTCCCCCCAATCACTGGCTTCGCTTCAGCGAAAAGGCGAATCCGAGCAAGGATGCGAGCGGCGCGTTTGGCGATGCGGGGCTGTATGACCTTTACCTGCACGAGCAGGATCGCGCCTACACCATCGCAGAATTGTGCGATTGGGTGGCGAGCCACGATCTGCACATCCCCGTCACGCCGGGCACGCATGACGAGCGGATGTTTTACCGGCCCGAAACCTTCGTAAAGGACGCCAGCCTGCTCGCTCGTCTCGGCAAAATGGCGCCGCGCGATCAATGGGCGGCAGCGGAACTGCTCTGCGGGCAGTTGAACAAGCACAACATTTACGCCTGCCGGGCGGCGAATACGGCGCTCACGCTGGATGCTCCCGAGGCAATGCTGACGCCGCTCGACGATCAGATCGCGTCCGTGCGCGCCAAGGCGGCGGCGGGGTCGGATTTCGAGTTCACGCTCGCGGCTGGCCCGGCGTCGATCCGAGTGCGCGCCGACCGCAA
>JBGSLP010000300.1:0-3752 GCA_041740655.1 Alphaproteobacteria bacterium | reverse complement strand
CAACCCGTTCGAGACGAAGCACCGCCCGCTCACCTGATAATCCTGCTCCGCAATGGATGCGACCGGGTGCATGCGTCCGGCGATTTCCTGTGAAGCGGGCGCCTTGACCGGCTCATGCCGAAACTTAATCCCCGCCAGCGTTACATGGGGCGCGACTATACCGCGGGCGCAGTCCGGCGGCGGCGCGCTGGCTGGGCCCATGATCCAGTACCACTCGCGCCCCTCCATCATGTCCTGCAGCCAGTCCAGATCGTGAGGCTGGAGGGATTCGCCGTTGCAGAAGCTGTCCCCCAGAGCGATCACGCGTTGCGGATTATAGCGGTCAATGGCTTCTTCGAGTTTATCGAACGCTCCCGTGGTGTCGTATGGCGGAAGGACTACCTTTTCCTCCGTCAGGTAAGAGCCTTTTTGCAGGCGCAGGTCGGATACGGCGAGAGTGTTTTCGGCGGGCCAGTAAAGGGCGCCGGTACGGTCTGCGATAAACGATTTTCCGCACATCAATACACGAGCAGAACCGGATTCAAGCGGTTCTTCAAGCGGTCGGCGGAGCACAGCAGCGCTGTCCATCATGTCAACCCCAACCAAAAATAGGCAAAAACCAAAGGCTTTCGAGCAATGTCACGCATTTTTTCTGACCGGATGCGTGATGCAAAACGACTTTGTTAACGGATTATGACTGATTCGCTGACTTTCGTGATGAGGAAAGCAGCGGCCCGTAAACATAGGGATAGCGCCGCGCCAATCCGCGCCAGCCTTTCTCGTCGTACATGGACGGCATCAGTTCACACGCTGGAAAATCGCACTGGCGTTTTAGCTCTCACCTTGCGATCCTTATGAAACGCTTATGAAAGACGGGCTAACCGTCGCAAAATCGAGGAAATCAGAATGGAAATCATTGTGCTGGCCTGCCTTGTCGCCGATCCGAGCCAGTGCAAGGACCAGCGTCTGCCGGACCTTGTAGATACTGATAATCCTTTCCGGTGCGGCTACATCTCCGCGCCGTATGTAGCGCAGTGGGCGAACGAAAACCCGAAATGGACTGTCAAAAAATGGCGGTGTGGATCGCCGGGCGCCAGGGAGATGTAATCTTGGCGGTAGCCTCCGCCCCGTGATAAGGCTGTCTCAGAATCGCTTTATCAGCGAGGGGAGCTTATTATGGAACGGATAATCGGAGGCAGCCCGCTCGGGGTGTTCATACGCCTCGTCGTGCTGTCGATCATAACTGGCGTAGTGTTAACCGCGCTCGGAATTGGTCCCGAGGACGTATTCCAATATTTGCGCGAGATCGGCGACTGGCTGTACGAACTGGGCTTCGACTCCATCGAGAGCGTCTTCCAGTATTTCCTCATCGGCGCGGCGGTCGTGATCCCGATTTGGGTGATATACCGGCTCCTGAAGATGCTCGGCAGCGACAAGAACGCCAGTTAAATCCGCGATGCTGCCCATCGTTCATCGTCGCGTCCCACCGCCTGCCGCAGCGTTGTTGACTTCTCCGCCAGATAGTCGGCGATGGTCTGATTTATGCGCCCTAGCAACGCCGGCCCCTCGTAAATGAGGCCAGTGTAAAGCTGAATGAGGCTCGCACCCGCGAGGATTTTCTGAAGCGCCGCTTCGCCGCTGTCAATACCGCCGACGCCGATCAGAGGTATCTTCCCCCCTGTCAGCAGGTGCGCCATTGCGAGCGTTCGCGTCGAGCGGGCGAATAGCGGGCGCCCCGACAATCCGCCTGTTTCGCCGCCATGCGCCGCGTGAGCCACGCCATCTCGCCCGATGGTGGTGTTGGTGAGGATGATCCCGTCCACGCCGCGCGAGACGAGCAGCGCGCAAATTTCCGGAAGAGCATCGTCATCAATATCAGGCGCGAGCTTGATCAGCACCGGCAGGCCCGGTTTCGCGGCATCACGTTCGCTTATGACCCGTTCAAGAAGCCCATCCAGTTTCTCCGGCGCCTGAAGGCCGCGCAGACCGGGGGTGTTAGGCGATGAGATGTTAACGGTCAGGTAGCTGGCGAGGTCTGCAAACGCGCGCACGCCCGCCGCGTAATCCTCGACCTGATCAACGCTATCCTTGTTCGCGCCGATGTTGACGCCCACCACGCCGCGCGCCGAGCGCCTGACCAACCGTTCGCGCGTCGCCGCATGGCCGCCGCTGTTAAACCCAAGCCGATTGATCAGCGCGCCTTGCCGCACCAGCCGGAAAACACGCGGGGTCGGATTGCCGGACTGCGGTTTCGGCGTGACGGTGCCGATTTCGGTGAACCCAAAACCCATGCCGAGCAGGGCGTCGGGTACGCGCGCGTCCTTGTCGAAGCCCGCCGCCATGCCGATCGGGTTCGGGAAATCCAGCCCCCATAGCGTCTGTCTGAGAGAGGGGTGGTTGGCTCCAGCGCGCGGATAAACCCCGCGTTCGAGCGCCCGCAGCGTCATCTCGTGCGCGCGTTCCGGTTCGAGCAGAAACAGGCCCGGCTGGGCAAGGGAAAACAGTTTGTCGATCATACCTTGCCTGATACGGCGAATGCCGCCGGAAAGATGTGGCGGCCATCAGCGGCAAGCGGCAGTGGCGTCACGCCGTTCACAGCGCTAACCGGCAGGCGTGCATAAAGATGGGGAAACAGGTCGCCGCCTCGCGATGGTTCCCACTTCAGCGCATCCCCAAGCGCACGCGCCTCAACGGCCACCAGCACGAGATCGGATTGCCCGGCGAAATGCTTGTCCGCCGTCGCCTGCGCCTGCGCGGCAGTCGAGAAATGGATGAAGCCGTCCGTCAAATCCACAGAGGAACCTTCATATGCGCCTGACGCTATCGCCAGCGCCCATTCCTCCGCCGAGCAGATTTTATAGATGGTTTGCATAACGATCTCTTTAGGGGGCAGGCTATCCCTCAGCCTTCGGCGCTATGCAGGCCACAAGCGGTGCGTAAGGGCAACCTACGCTTTAGCGTAGCGGCTTGGCGTCTACAACGCGGATTTGGAACGTGCCGCCGTTTTCATTCACCGAGGCTTCCACCAGCGAGCCGACAAGACCGAACATGCCCGCGAGAGCCGCATCCGTCCGAGGCGAGACCTCCAACGTGTATAACGTTCCCGGCTTGGCCTTCAGGGTTATGGCGTAAACATTGGGGTGTCCCCAATGGTCTACGATAATCTGGTGAGAACCTGCGGGCACGTCCCGGATGATGGATCCGCCGATGCCCATGTCTGCGATCTGCTTGCCGTTAAGTTTCACCCGAGCCGAGCCTGCTGCTGCGATATATTCCTGGGTGCGGTAAATTTTAATACGCGCGTTACCGCCATTCAAAGGCGCTTTGGCGAGCTCAGCATTTTCGGCCGACGTGTTGCCGCAGGCTGCCAACGCGCCGAAGAGCGGAGCCAAGATCACAAAAAAACCAGCTTTCAGCAAACGACGCACGGTTATCTCCTCGTTAGATTTGGATTAGCCTAAATCAAGGAAGATCAAACGTGGTAGAGCGCCCCGGCGACAGTTCAGAGAAAAAACGCACATGCTTTGGCGCTGAATAGCTGGAGGAAGCGATGAAACGCGGGCACTCGCAGTGGCTTAGCTAATAATATTGGAGGTGGCAGCCCGTTGAACGGGTCGCCACCATCGCGATAGATCAGCCCTTCGCCTTTTCGTACAGCTTGGTGGCCATCTCGAAGATTTCCTCCGGCTTGTATTCCGGCGTGAAGGCTTCGGAGATGCCTTCATAGTCGTTCATGTCGCCGCCCTGTGGAGGTCCGTCAACCACTTCGAGGT
>JBGSLP010000299.1:0-13501 GCA_041740655.1 Alphaproteobacteria bacterium | reverse complement strand
TCGCGCAAGCTGGTCGCGCCGAAGAGCGTGGGTGATTATCTCGACCGCATTCGTGCTATCTCGAAAGCCACGGGGCAGGACGATGCTGTTTTCACCACCATCACCGGCAAACCCGTCAAATTCCTGTATGAAGACGCCGTTGAGAAACTGCTAACCGAAGCAGAACTCAAAATCGGGCCGAACGGCACTCCGCGTTCAACCTATTGCTTCCGGCATACCTATGCCACCTTCCGGCTTAGCGAAGGTGTCGATGTTTATATCCTCGCCGAGCAGATGGGCACTTCGGTCAAGATGATCGAGCAGCATTATGGCCATGTGAACACCATCAAACATGCCGACCGCGTGTTGCAGGGCATGAGCGGATGGGAACCGATGATAAACGATCCGGTTGACAGCGACGGCACGGCCCAAGCTTCGGCGGGGGCAAAGGCGCGGCTCGCGGCAAAGCCCGTTCGCCGGGGGCAAACAACGCGGAGGTAAATCACCGTCCAATCGGGCCGCGCCTCAACAGCGTCGCGCTGCGACGTGTCGCGTGAATTTCCCTATCGCCGGTCGCCGACATGCCGCTGGCATTCTTGGTCGAGCAATCGGTATGGCTTGCTTGGCGGACCTGTGGCGCATCGAGCTTCAATGCGACCTGCCATGCAAGCCTTTCTGCCTGTATCCCGATGCGCCGCTGGCGCACTTGATCGGGAGGCTGGCCAAGCAGGGTTGGGGAAAAGGGGAGACGAGCCTCGGTTCACCCCCAATCCTGCGTCTTGCCGCGTTCGCTTCCGCTTCGCCGATGGCGAACCCAAAGCGGATGGCGCGTGGCCCTTACCACTCAGCGACCAATTGCCCTTGTCAGATTACGGATTTCAGCACTTCCCAGACAGGCAGCTCCGCAAGATAAGCACGCGAAGGACATGGCGAGCGACCGCGCTAGCTATATTCATTTCAGGGCATCCACCATTGCCCGCACCGCCTTGATAGCGGCAACAACTTCGGCCTCGTTCAGCGAGGTTGTCGGATCATGTGACAGCGGGTTGAGAATGCGTTGCTGAAAAGGCTCCAACGCTTTCATCGCCGCCTTTTTCGCAGCGTCGGCGGCAACATGCGTCGCAATTTCCGCCCGCAATTTGTCGAATGTCACCTTCTTTTTCGGATCGGCCGCGTAGGGAAATTTGAGTTTGTGATCCTCGCAGTATTTGCGAAAAAACATCTCGCAGGCCGACCGGGCATAATTGGCCGCCGCTGGCAGGTGCTTTTGGACAATGAAGGTATCAGCCTGATCCAGCGTCGCGGTAACAACACTCTGCGCCACAGGGCGAAGAAACGGGGTTCCTTCGCCCGTTACGGCAACCATTTCGTAAAGTTCATGGCACGTCCAGCGATCCGCCGGGATGGCTGCGCGGACAATTTCAAACCAATGGCGATCATGGGTCAACAGGATGATCTGCCAATCGCCAAAATGCTTCGCCAGCACATCGAGCAGCGGACGGCGGTTGCTGTAATCAAGCCCGACCAGCACATCATCCAGCACAAGCAGCTTGAGCGCAGGCGACGCGCCGGAAGGCACGCAAGTAAGTCTACCCGCGAAATAGATTGCAAGAGCTAGCGCCGAAAGCCGTGCTTCGTTCAAGAATAACTGCGGCGCAGACGGGCTATGACCGCGAAATTCAAGTTCAGGGAAAAGTGTCATCCCTTTGAACGCGCGATCCCGCTTCAAGCGTTCATTGTTGTAGCGGGTCGTTCCACGCTTGAACGTGGGAATGGTGATTTGCGCATGGCCCAGTTCTGCGAGGAGCTGATTCACCATCGGCGTCAATGCGTCTATCGCCAGTTCCATTGCTTCGTTGAAGTCTGCACACGCGGTTTCAACAGTGGGCAAATGGGAATCATCCTGTCGATGGCGTTGCGGTATGCGTAGTGCCTGCCACCGCTCTGCGATGGTTTTGCCACCCGCTACATTTGCATAATCGGGAAGCAACAGACTGATTGCCAGATCGAACAGATTGGGCTTTTTCGAGCCATGCAGCGCGTTGGTTTCCAACAACGATTGATAATCGAGAAAGGCGCTCCGCAGCGCGGCTTGCGCGATGCGCGGATCGGCGGGCGGTTGGCCCGGATGCTTGCCGCCCTCCCATTCGAGCGGATCGCCCCGGTTGAATTCAATGGTCACGCGCGGCGTCAGGCTTTCATCGAGTTCATGGACATGAGCAGCAGCGGAAAGTGCCTTGGGTGAAGGTGCCCTGGAAAACAAATCTCGCAGGGCGCGATAGATGGATGATTTGCCCGATCCGTTCTCGCCATAGATGATAAGGTTCCGACCTTTGATCGAAATCCGCTCTTCCGCGCTGAATGCCCGGTAGGCGCGAAGCGATATGGACTCGAGGCGCAGCGGCTCAAGTGTCACATCCTTCGCCACCACTGGCTTCGCCATCAACCACGCCCTTCGATGATGCGGATGGCGTCGATGCTTTGGAGGTCGAACAGGGTGGCGTAGAGGTTGGTGGCGGGGTCGGCGAGTTGGGCCGACCATGCGTCGGCGGCGCTGGCAAGGGCTTTGCCTTCGAGGCCCGCCAGCTTGTCCAGCCCCGACTCACGCGCCGCAGCAAAAGGCGAAAGCCCGCGCGCGGCCAGCTCTTCGGGGAAGAAGAGTTCATAGACTAAGGCGTTCAGCACGGTTTCAAGCCGTTCGCTAATGCCCGGTAGCCCAGCTTCATGGCAGCGTTGGATTGCCTTGCCCAGCATACTCAACGACGATTTTTGAACATCCGACATCGCCGGGACAGGAACCGTCAGCATCCTATCCTTCCGAAACTGCGGACGCCCGCCGTTAAATGCGTCACCGTGGCTAGGGAAGCGCATACGAAAATAGAAATCGAGCGGCTTGGATAGCATCAATGCGGCCAGCATCCACGGGTCATCGGGAACAAGGATGAAAGCGGTTTTGTTGAAACAGAATCCCTCCTCATCGACAAAGGCGTGAAGCTCGGAGGATGTCTCGTTATAGGCGACCTTGATCTTGTCGAAGGCATCCCAATAGGCGCAAGCACGCAGCTCCCACCAGTATTCGCCCTTGTCAGTGCGCTTCTTGAGGTCCGCGCGCCACTGGGACAGGTGTGAAAAAAGCGCCGGGTGTTCCTTCGCAAAAATGCGCTCGGCTTCCGCTTCAGTCTTTCCAGACCAAGGCCATCCCCCCTTGATGTTCGATCCAGACGCAATGGCGATGACAAATTGCTGGCTGTAATCATGGCCCCAGCGCTCGATTTCACCGCCATCGATCCACTTGCGGATTAGGCGTTCGGTTTTCGCGCCGTCGGCTATCAGTGTATGGCGCTCCGTTTCGCCAATCAGGAACGCGCCGTTCAGGCCGGTTAGGATGCCGCGATAAAAGTCATCGCCGACAATGCCGCTGATTCTGCTTTTCGCTTTATCCATTGCATCAGCAATCGCGCGATATTCAACAGACGCAAAACTCCAGCTTGCTGGATCAAGTTCGCTGGGTTTGATTTCTGCTGGCGCATCACGCACCATTTGGCCGACCTTGGCAATGTCATCGACCGACTTGATGGTGAGCGCTCTGAACGGCGCGTCCCCTCCCTCAGTATTCACGCCGATGTAGACAGTGCTGTCTACCGCCGCCTTGAAAACAGGCATCTCGCCGAAATCGACGATGGCGAGGGGCTGGAATTTTTTGCTCAATAATTCGCGGCTTGGACCGCCATATCCCGCACGCATATAATTATTCGATGTGATGAAGGACATCACGCCGCCATCGAACAGCAAGTCCTTTGCCACGCGGAAAAAGAAAGTCAGCAGGTCCGATGACCCAGTGAAAAACTTCCCGTAATTGTTCTTGAGCGCGGATTTGAGCTTGGGGTCGATCTTCCCAGACCGCACGTAAGGGGGATTGGCAAGCACGATGTCGAACCAGCCTTTATTAGCGTTAGGCTTGAATCCAAACATCAATTGAGGATCGAAAAACGGTGCAAAACTATTTTGATCAAACGGTCGCCATTGTGCGACCAGTTTGACTTCGTCGCTCGACAACGCACGATCATCCTTGAGGAGTTGAACTAGCTTTTCAATCAGTTCGTCAATCCGCTTTTGAATCTTCCGCTTTGCAGCGCCATTGGCCGCAGTGAATAGCGAACCGAATTCCAAACGCAGGCTCGCCAGCGTGATGTCAATTTGCTTATCTTGCAGCTCCATCTGTCCCTTGCGGTGCAATGGCGTCAGCGTGTTGGCGGCGACCAATTTGGTTTCGAGATTGGGCAGCGGAGTAATGCCGCGATTGAGGCGGCTGTCATCGGCCTTTTGCTCCACAGCAAGGCTGATGAAACAGCGTAACTTGGCAATCTGCACTGCAATTGGTTGAATGTCCACGCCGTGCAGGCAGTGTTCGATAAGATACAGCTTACGGGTATAATCGGGATAATGGCCGCTGTTGAAGGCGGCATCAAATTTGTCGAGTTCTGTCCGCGCAACAGACGTAGCTGCTTGGCGTTCATTGGGCGCATCAATATCTTGGGCATTGGCGAGATTCTTCTCATAGCTAATCCGGTTGCGCGCCTTCCATTTCTCCCCTCCCGGATCAAGCACAGCCAGCGCGTGGACCAGCTTCTGCAGCAGGCCCAGCGGAAACGCGCCCGAGCCGACCGCCGGATCGATTGCCTTGCAGCTTTCAATCGCCGCTATCAGTTCATCGACTTCGGACGGCGTGAAATCGTGCGTCCGACTGGCGAAATCGAGCAGCGCGCGCAGGCGGGTTTCGTTGCGGTCTGGCGCATCAGCCTTGGTCACCTTTTTGGCGTTGCCAGTTGCTTCCAGCCCCAGTTCTCCAGACGCGGATCCGAAATCGAGGCCGGGAGCCGAGGGGCGGATGCCGCCATCCTCAGCAGGCGGCGCGATCCGGGGCTTTAGGTAGGCCAGCAGCGCCTCATCGACCATGAATTCCACTACTTCGCGCGGCGTATAGAAACTGCCCGATTTGTTGCGCGCGGTGGTCTTGGTATCCTCGTTGTAGGAGGCGAGCAGGTTTTCAAACACCTTTCCGAGCAGTTCGGGATCAAGCGCGGCTTCCTCTTCTAGTGGAGTATTTTCCTCGATGGTGAACTTGTAGCGCTCGAACAAGTCAATCAGGCCGGATATCCGCTCCTCGCGTCGCCGCCCGAAATATTCCGACAATGGGTAGCGTTTACCTCCGGTGCCGCCGAAGAAGATACAGTTTTGGAGCTTCGGCTGTCGCTCCGCGCGTTGCGAAAATCCATCGACACGAAGCACCAAGCCTTTCTGTTCGGGCTGAGCGAGATTCTCCCTGTCGTCGCCGGGCTTTATCTCCACGTCGAGGCATTGGAAAAGCCCCCCGTTTAGAAACGGCACTTGCTTGAAAAGGTCTTCCGCAGCCTTTGGATCGCTAAATTTGCTTTCGTGCCTCCAAACGTGGTGGCCCAAGTAATCGCCAGATCTCTTGCCGTCGTCCTCAATCCATCGCCTGATTTCCTCGCCCTTGTCGTTTTTGCCAGTCTCAGTGTTCAGTGTGGCAAAGAACAGGTTTTGGAGAATGGCTAAGTAGAAATCATGACCTGTGGGGTTCGTCAGCGGCGGCGCTTTGAGCAACGCGTCCAGGTTTTCGGCATTGAAGAGTTCGGGAGGAACCAGCCCCTTCTCCTTGATGAACCACACGAACATCAGCCGCGTGAGCAGGCGGATCAGGCCAACTTCCTTGCCGCCTCCGTCGGCAGGCTGACCCTTGGGGAAAGTAACGAGTTCAGGCTCGGTGCTGGCCCAGGCGAACCAATCCGCCAGTTCCGTATAGAAGCGCTTGTTGAGTTCGGCAGCCGAAAGGGTTTCGATCCAGCGGTCATAGAGGTCACGGAAATCGGCAGGAGTCTTCTTTCGCGCAATGGCGGCAAGGGAGAGATCGGCCAGAATTTCAACATGGGCGCGGTGTGGGCTGGCAAGGTCAACGTCTTTGACGAGGCTGATCCGCCCACCAACGACATCACGCGCGGGATCACGGCGGTTCGTGCGACGGTCTATCACCGCCAGCGTCGCGTGAGTGCCGTGGCGGAACAGAATAATTGCAGGCATCGCAAAACCGCGATTAACCTCACGCACAATCGTTACTAATTCGCGGCGAGACCACGCGGCGGCGTCCAGATCGACGGCCAAAAATACGAAGCTGTCAATCGCGCCGCGTTGGAAGTTCGCACCTGTCTGCGGCGTGGTATGGCGTGATAGGGCGGGGAGTTCATCGCCGGTCAACTGAAACAAGAAATGGATCGCCTTGATCCGCGGTATCGCGTCTTGTAGTTTGGCGGGATCGATATTGAGTTCGGCCAAAAAGCGGGCGGGGTCGGTTTCAATTGCGAGCGTCTTGGGGCTCGTATAACCAATGTTGGCGATCAGCGCCGTGGCAGTGGCAGCGAGATTATTCCCAGCCAAAGCCGTCACTGCACCTTGAATTTTGGAGAGAGTATCGGTGGCGTGGCTCATGCTTCACTCGCTCCGGGCCGCACGATCAGCCATGTGATTAGTTCAAAATCGCCTTTATGGCGCGGCTGTTGCCCTTCATCCGCCAGCTTGCCACCACGCCCAGCGGCGAGCGCGCCCAGCGCACGGGTGGCATAGCTGGCCTTGATTGACGCCACAGCCAAGAGAGCAAGTGCATCATAGCTATCCATCTTTGCGCCCTTTTCGGTTTCCACGTCGAAGGCTTTGCACAACGCCTCAAATGGCTCGTTCCGCCCAAGGCACAGCGCGCGCATGGCATCGAGGATGGTCTTGGGCGAAGCAAATCCGTGGCGAATGCTGCCATCATCGCGGACATAGACGAGGAAGAAGGGATCTAGCCCACCAACGGCTTGCTCGCTGCCTTTTGCCACATCGCCTTTGCGGCGCAGGCAGAAAATTGCGCCGGGATCGAGTGTGCCGCCGGTAACTTCGGCGGGGGCAATAGCATTGATGCCCAAGGGCGCGGTGCGCAATTCCTCTTCATTGACGCGGGCAAATTGCAGGAGATCGGCGCGGAAGTCTTCCAGTGAGAATTCCGCAAGGGTGATGCCCTCCTGCCCATCCTCCAGATCGAACACTTCATCCTTGAGGCGCAGCAATTGCTTGTCGCGCCATTTCAGATCAGCCTCAGCCGCTTCCTGCGCATCGGCGAGGATATTGTCATCGCCGGTTGCCGAAAGATCGACCAGTGCCATGCGCGCCTCCACCCGATCTTTGAGTTTCAGATAATGGTTGAGGTCTTGCGTCGGCCAGAAATTGACCATTTTTATGCTGTCGTTGAGGCTGCCAATCCGGTCTATCCGCCCGAACCGCTGGATCAACCGCACCGGATTCCAGTGAATGTCATAATTGATAAGCAGGTCAGCATCCTGAAGGTTTTGCCCTTCCGAGATGCAATCGGTAGCGATCAGCAGATCAATTTCCGCGTCTTGGGGCATTGCCTTCATGGCCTTGCGGCCTTTGGCGCGCGGCGCAAAATTGGTGAGAATATCCTGATAGCGGGCTTTCCCGAGCATCGCTTTCGTTTCGCCGCCGCCCGTCACCAGCGCCGCGTTGATGCCCAATTCCTTGGCGAGCGGCACAAGCTGTTTGTAGAGATATTCGGCTGTATCCGAAAAAGCGGTGAAGACGATGGCTTTGCGGTTGGCTTCGCCCGTGCGGTTGGTCGTCGGGTTGACGGCCTTGTCGTTGAGGAGTTTGCGCAAATCGGCAAGTTTGGAATCGCGTGCCGGGGTAACAGCCAATGCAGAAATCCGCAGGGCATCCAGCCGATCACGATCCGCTTGCAATGCAACCGCCCATTCTTGCCGCTTCATATGAGCCAGGTTGAATTTCAGCGCGCCACCCACTTCAAAGGCGGCTTCCAGTTCCTCATCGCCTTCGCTTTCCTCAGGCAAGTCGCTTTCGGTCAGGGCCGTTGTTTTACCCGCTTCATATGCTGCAATATCGCGCAATCGCGCATCAATCTTGTCGCAGAGCCGAGCCATTGATCCCGCGAAGGAATTGACCGAACTTTCAAGGCGCTTGAGCAGTCCAGTTTTCATGATGCCGATCAGGAAGCGTTCGCGGTTGCCCTGATCGAAATTACCACCCGGATCGTAGATATGTTTGTGCTGATGCTGGACGAAGCCCACGGGATTGTAGAGCGCGAGTTGCAGCGCACTAATCTCATCATGGACATGCGCGAAGGCGGGGAACTGTCCTTCGGTATCAATCTGCGAGAAGATCGAAACGGGCCTTTCTCGCGTCGGAAACTTCCCCATTTCATCAATAGCTGCGGCATAATGCCGCTCGACGTGCCGCCGGGAGCGAGCGATGGTCACGCCGTCCAGCAAGTTGAACAGCGCAGGTGGCAAACGCCCAATGAGGGCTTCCTTGTCTTTGCCCCCAGCCTTTATCCAGTCCTTGAATTTACGGCGAGCGTCTCCGATTACCCCACCTAGACTAGCAACGCCAAGGTCAGCAAACGCATCGGGCTTGCTGGCAACCATCAAATCAAGCTGGCTCTTAAGGTCAGACAAATCGTTATTCACGGGCGTTGCCGAAAGCATCAAAACCTTGGTGTTGATCCCTGAGCGAACTACATCCTCAAGTAATTTTTCATAGCGGCTCGGACGTGCAGGATTGCCTTCGCTCGCAGGTCGCCCGCGCGACGCCGTTCGGAAATTGTGGGACTCGTCGATCACGACAAGATCGTAATTTCCCCAATTCACAGCCCCAAGATTGATGTCTCCGACCTTGCCGGTCGTCCGGCTCAAATCAGTATGGGAAAGCACGGTATAGGAAAACCTGTCCGCCAGTAGCGGATTGGTTTCATGGTTGTTCTGAGCGAGAAATTCCGTCCAATTGTCTCGGAGTTTCTTCGGGCAGAGAACCAGCACACGCTGGTTGCGCAGCTCAAACCATTTGATCGCAGCGAGAGCAATATAGGTTTTTCCGAGGCCGACGCTATCGGCCAGAATGCAACCGTTATGCTTGTCGAGCTTCGACAATAGTGCGCGAACGCCGTCCCGCTGAAACTCAAACAACATTTGCCAGATTGCGGTTTCGGTGAACCGCGCATCATTCAGTCGTTCTTCCTCAATCGACTGTTCCGTCAAAAATTTCCCGAACAGGTGATAAAGCGTTTTGAAATAGATAAATTCCGGGCTGTTATGACGATAAAGCCGTTCCAATTGTCCCAACACTTCATCGCGGACATCTTCGGTCAGCGTTTCGTCTGCCCAAATTTCATTGAACCATTTTAGCAAATCGTCGCGGTCACGATCACTATCAACCACGAGATTGAGTTCAATATTGGGTTCATCGGTGAATCCCAAACCCTTGAGGGTGAAATTGGAACTGCCCACCATCGCATGGTCACGGCGACCATCATGCACATGGAAGAGTTTACCGTGCAGCAGACCGGCGCGCTTTACGGATCGAACCTCGACCCGGCTTCTAATCCAATCGGCGCATCGCTGTGCAGCCGAACTTTTTCGCATCCCATCGGTGAGTGATAAACCCTCTTCATCCAAAGAGAAGGCGGGGGGACACAACCCATCGGCATCTATAGAGTCTAGAAATCGCGGCTCACCAAACAAAAATCGCAGACCCGCTACGTTGTCAAGCACATCAGCGATGCGATCATAAGCAAAGCTAGTAAAATAGGCGGATACGAATGATAGATTGCTGTCAGGAACTATCTTTGAATTCAGGAATTCATGAGCTGCGCCCCGAGTACGATTATCTCTAATTCCTGATCTCAAACTCGTATCGCTCATCTTAATCCCTGCTTTTGCCTCTCGGCGCTACATGCCACTGGTGATACCTAGCGACAAAGCGCCCAATCTGGAACCTGCTTTTGCTTTAATTGTGAACGAAACGGTCGTGGGTCGATGTCCGGCCCCCATCGGTTAAATGGAGGGCGCTGCCCTTCGGGCAACCCGCTCTATGCGCTGCGCGCACCAAGCCTGTAGTCTTGGCCCTTCGGGTGACGATCGAGAGCGCGGGAAAATGAGCGGGATTTTCTGAGGTCGCACACTGTCCCGCGCTGCGCGCTCCTGAGGGTGCGGCGTTTTTGAGCTGACCCGCTGGCACTCTCGCTTCTCTCCTTGCCGGACGCCCGCCGGTCTCACGCTGTCGCGGACATGGCGGAGCTACGCATTTCGCGTAACACCTGTGTCCGCTCGGCGCTCGCCAACAGGGCATCCGGCGGCGTCGCGCCATGCGAGGGTGCCGTTTGTCTGCCGCGCTGCGGCTGAGGGGAGCCTGACTGGCCCCGTTTCCTGATAGGCGGGAACGCCAAGGGCTTTGCCCTCTCATTTCCCAAAGCAGAATAGTCACCCCCGTGTGGCGGGCTTCGCCCGCTGGCCCGCTCCAGGGCAACGATTCGGCTTTCCCTCCCCCTCCCATCCTCGCCGGAAGGCAGAGCCGCATGTCGCAGCCAGTGCGGCTTTCAGCCTGAAAAGGAGGTAGGAAATGTGTGATTTGCAGTTGATGTATCGTGAATGCGGGGCCGAGACTCGTGACGATTATTTGCGCGGTATTGCCAATGAGAACGCCTTGCCGATTGCCTGTGTGCGCAGGATCGCCGACCGGCTCGGCGAGCGCGAGGATTTCGGGGCGCTTGTTCTGATTTGCGAAAGTCGCAGGGGGCGGGTGCAATGAGCGCGACCCTTGCTAGCCAGCGCAAGCGGACGGCGCGGATAGCCCGATTGAATGATCGGGCGCGGCAGGCAATGGGGCTTGCCTGCACTGCCTTTGCAACAGTCGGGTTTCGCTCGTTGTCCGAGGCTGACCAGTCCCGCGTCCGCGAACTGATCGAAACCTATGACGCCTTCGACGAGGACAGCGACCCGCACGGCGAGCGCGATTTCGGGGCCGTCTATCAGTTAGGCGATGGCCGATGGACGACCGACCGCCCCAAAGTTCGGGACAACGAGCGCGAACGGGTATTCTGGAAATTGGACTATTACGACCACGATTTGCGTTTCGGGAGCGAAGACCCCGCCAACCCCGCCGTCACGCGGCGGGTGCTGACCATCATGCTGTCCGACGAATATTGAGCGGAGGCAGACAATGGCCAAGCGCAAAACCGTGCCGCAAATCACGCCGCCCGATCCAGCCCAGATCATGATGGCGGGTGTTGCACCCGTCAGCATAGGGGAGCGGCTTGGCTGGCTTGCCAATCAGCCAATGCAGCCCCGTCGCCAACAGCGTCCGCTCGACATCGGATTCTGGAATCCGATGCGCGACCAGATCGAGATGTTCTGATTTTGCGCGGCGATGCCGATACATCGGCATCGCCGCGAATGCGCCTCAAGCAGCTTTTAGTTTGGCCTCGTCGCTCTGCCGAGCTTCCCAAGTTGCGACGAGAAATGTCCCCATGCTGCCCGACAGATTGACCGCAAGTTCGGCATGACGAGACGCCGGTTTCGCCTTTTTTGGTCCGCCGCCGTGCGCATCGCCCAGCTTATTGCGAAGTGCGCCCAGAGACTCGACCACGGACTGGCAGCTTCCGAGAATCTGCTTGAATACCTGTTCGCTGTGATCGTCGGGGGCCAGCTTGAGCGCCTTCGATAGCCTTCGATAGAGCAACGGCAAATCATCCTGATCGGACACAGCGACATTGAGTTCAGCCAGAAGCCACCCGCAAACGTCTTCAAGCAGCGTCCGCGCGAGCGTAATCGCGCCAACAGGATCGGTCGCGCGCCGGTCGAGCGCGGCTTCCCATCGCACGTGAATCTGATCGGGATTGAAGCGCGCAAGCGCGCCCGAGATGATCGAATTTGAAGGCGCAGCATCGCCCAATTGCTCGACCTTGTAAACAGGATAGCCAGACAGGCGGGATGACGGGCTAAGCCGAAATCCATCATTCTTGAGTTCGTCGTTCAGCTTCGCGACGCGCGCCGCCTGTGTGTCTTCGTCTAGTGTTTCAGGATGGACGGCCAGTTCGAGGAATCGGAAGAGCAAAGCCTTTGAGGAATCGACCAAGCCGAGCTTCTCGCCGAGGTCGCGGTAGCTCCAATCGTCGTTTCGCACCCAATGCTGTATGAAATCGTCGCGCAGCGTTGGCTGTTCCCAACCCGTTGGGTTTCCCGTTCGGACCGAGGCAAGGGGAAATAGCTTTTCGAGAAATTCAAGTTCGTCATATTCCGTGCAGAGCGAATGACCCTTGAATGCGTCGAAAACGCGGCGGCGTGTGCGCGTCGAAACGGCCCTTGTTCCATGTTCCTCGGCCTTCGCCAGATGCTCGGCGAGGTCGAAATCCTGTTCTTCGGTCAGAAGCGCACGGGCAGCCTTTAAGACTGTATCCGGTGACATTTCCATCAACCGGGAATGCGCATATTTGAACTTGCTGCCCATCGCTTCGGCTTCGGAACCTTCGGAGAGGCCGAGACGAACGCATAATGCAGGCACATCATATGCCTTTGCCCCGGCAATCACTTCAGCCATTCGGGTTCGGATCGACTTCACAAGATCAGCAGGCGGATGCGCGTCCATAGGATTACGCCGCCAGCGGCGACGGCAAATGCCGACCCGATGACCGCCCCCGAGGCGCCACGGAGATTTTGACCCGCACATCGCGATTGAGCCGGTCGAGAATACGCATCAGTCGGTCGATGGTGAACCGGTCGAGCTTGACCTGGCGGATGCGGGAGAAGTCCGCCGCCGCAATGCCGGTGCGCGCCTCGGCGTCGCGCACTGTCAGCCGTTCGGTATCGAGCGTCTTGACGATTTCGGCGGCGAGAACGGCGCGGAACTGCCGCAGGCTGGCGTCGGGCACGCCAAAGTCGGCAAAGACATTGCCGGAACCGCGCACCAGTTCGAGATCGTCTTTTTCGTCAGCCATCGAGCATCTCCTTCAATCGTTTGATACGCTCGCGCACGAGGTCGATTTCGTGACGCGGCGTTGAAATTCCCTTGGTCGATTTCTTCTGGAAGGCATGGACCACCCAGATATCGTCTTCCAACTGGAGCGCATAAACGACGCGATACGCATCGCCGCGTTCCTTGATTGCAAGTTCCCAAACGCCAGCGCCTAAGCCTGCCAGCGGTTTGGCAACATCCGGCGTCCCGCCATCTGCCACGATGGTCAGCGCATCGAGCGCCCGGTCGATTGCCCGAGCCGGAAACGCCTCAAAGTCCTTTCGCGCCGCCTTGATCCAAGAAATTGTGCGGAGCGTGGCGCGAGACATGAGTCCATGTAGTCAAATATGCCAACAATGTCAATCGGCGTCAGGTTGCGGACAAGAGGTGGTGGGTGGTTCAGTCCGGTCAAGTGCAGTGCCGCATGTGGTGAAAGATCCATGTCTTTGGCTTATTCGTCTGATTGGGCACGGCATGTCCTTGATCGACGGACGTTTGGCCGCTTGCGCCGCCTTGATACCCGCAAGCAAAAAACCGGCGCGTTGTGCCTACGGTTTCCATGAATGGAGCCTCCGTTTTTTGGCTGGCGCGCAGGCGGCGCGCGGCCCTGTCATGTCCGTCAGGACATCTCGCCTGACACGATCAGGAG
>JBGSLP010000298.1:0-8820 GCA_041740655.1 Alphaproteobacteria bacterium | reverse complement strand
CATCGCGCGGGCCAAGATATTGCACCGCGCTCCGATAGCGCCGCAACTCGTCGAGGCTGATCGCGCCGACGCCGCCGACGGACTTGCCCGTCAGCATGCATCGGACGTTGCGGGTGCGCGCCTGCAGTAGTTCGGCGGCCTCGCAGTAATCCTGCACGCCATTCGCCGTGCGCAGGTCGGCCACAACGAGAAAAAGAACCCCTCGATCCAGCGGCGGGAGCGCTAGATGCGGCGCCTGCGTGAGGTCGATGCCCGGCGCGCCGATGCATGTCACCTTGAGATGCGAAGGGAGAAGGCCGAGCGAGGCGAGCAACTCACGGTCGCCTGAATTCGGCAGGATGATGCGGTGACTTGCGCGCAGGGCGGCCCACCAGAACGGCTTGATCAGTTGCCTGCGCGCCCAACTTGACGGTTGCGACAGCGCATTCACCGCCGCGCCGAAATCGAGCAGCATCGGCACGATGAGGGGAACGCCCGCAAGCCGCCCGGCCAGTGCGCCAAGGGCTGCGGCTTTCATCGAGACGCCAACAACGATATCCGGTGCCATCGCTCGAAACGCGCTGCTTAGCTGGCGCACGGCCCGCTCATCGGCTATCGGCGACACGCCCTTCGAGATCGGCCCGGATTCGCGCGCCTCAGCGCCGTAGGACGAGATGATTTTGAAGCTGCGTTCATCCCAGTCGGGCGTGAAGCAGAAAATCTCGTGACCGCGCCGCCGGGCTTCCCTGACGAGATAGAGGATCGCATCTGGCAGACCGGTTGCCGAACTTGCGACAACGGCGATGCGCTTTCGCGACGTCCTCAGCGCGGGGGCGGCATACTGCGATGGGCTGCCCCGCTCGCGCGTCTGAGGCGGGGCTTCTCGGGGGGCTACGCGATGCATTGCAGTCCGCGAAGTCTTGAAACTATGCGTCCGCCTAGCATTCCACCGACCCCACCAGGATTTGTGACCGGAGTGTAGCGGCGGCGCGCGATATCGACAAGATTTTCAGATTTAATTTCGGGCTTGCACTTTAGAAGCATGGTGATTCGCAACACAACTCCTGCGGGAGAAAAAAAGGCCTCGGCGCGGGGTTGCCAAGGCCTTCAAGAGTTGGCGTACTGGTTAATCAACCATTACGAGAACTATTTATTTATTTTTGAGTCGATAAAGCAACCCAATTATTGGAATTCACTGCGCTTTTTGGGTTCCCTGTCGTCATTTATCCACAGCCGAGAATTCCTGTGGAAGCGGCAAAATGGCCATATTTAGACTGCATGTTGTGCCACTTGGCTCGGGCGAGCACAATCAATGGTGGCGCCATAGAAAGAAAAGCGGGAAACGGCACAATTTTGCACCGTAGGTAAAACCCACAAATTGCATTTGAATTTAAAATCCAAGGCATTTTTAAAATGATTTTACGCGGAGTTTTTAACGGCTGGCGATAAAAACGACCAGCTTTTTGGGGCCGTGCGCGCCCATGACAATCGTCTGCTCGATATCCGCCGTGCGTGATGGTCCGCTGATCAAATTAACGGTGCGGGGCATTTTCCCGCGTCCGTGAATCTGGCGAATTTTACCCCAAGCTTCCTCGTATGGGCCGACGATATCCTCGGCGGCAATCATGACGATATGCATTTCGGGGAGAAAATTGAGGGTGGACGGGTTGTCAGGCCCGGAGGCCAGAAACAGCGTGCCGGTCTCGGCGGCGGCGCACTTCGCCCAACTAAGCGAGGTGAAATCGCTGGCCTCGGCCGCCCCTCGTTTGATGTCGAGAGGGGTCGTGTCCCACGGCATGCTGTCGAGCAGCGGTTCTTCGCCCATGCGAAGTTGCAGCGGCATATTGAGGCCGCGCAGCAAAGCCGCGATCGCCTCAGGCGCCTCCGCCCGCTTTTTGAGCCGCTCGACCGTTGCCCCTTGCGATTCGAGCGATGCCGTAAAACGCCTGATCAGCGCCGCACGCTCCTCCTGTGCCCTCGCGGGAATGATGCCTGCGGGCGCGCGGTCGATGCGAGTGCGGGCCAAGCCCCGGCGGCCAGCCTCATCTCCGCGCACGCCCAGTTTTGCCCGGATGGCGCCGAGGATTTTTTCGCGGTTCGAGTTGGAGGTCATTGCGGGTCGTTCATCATTGTTTCGCGCGCCAGCCCCTCGCGGCGAAGGGCTTCGGCGTGCCAGAGAGCCTGAAAGGTCGGACCTTGCGGCGTCGGGAGATCACGATGCTTCGTCCAGCCGCCCGCGAAGGGCGCGGAAGTGAAGCGCCCGCGTTTCCGGCCCAGCATGGCAAGAATGCGAGGCGGGAGTTGCATCATCCAGTGATAAAGCTCCGGCCGCCGTGCGAGAAATGCCCAGGCGCGGATGATGGCGCGCGCCTGCCATGGGCTTTTGCCTTCGCTGAACTCACGCTCGCGCCAGTGCCGCATCAGTTTGGTGAGGGGGATTTCCATTGGGCAAACGCTTTCGCAGCGTCCGCAGAAAGTGGATGCGTTGGGCAGATGCCCTGCCTCATGTACGCCAATCAGTTGAGGCGTCAGCACCGCGCCCATTGGACCGGGGTAAACCCATCCGTAAGCGTGACCGCCCACCGCATTGTAGACAGGACAATGGTTCATGCATGCGCCGCAGCGGATGCAGCGCAACATCTCGTGAAACTCGCTACCCAGCATCTCGGTGCGGCCGTTGTCGAGCAGCACGACGTGGTACGCGGCGGGGCCGTCTGGGTCGCCGTCGCGGCGGGGGCCGGTGGAGAACGTCGTGTAGGTCGACATTTCCTGGCCGGTCGCGGAGCGCGCGAGCAGACGCAGGATGGCGCTCGCGTCTTCCAGCGTCGGTACGATTTTCTCGAGGCTTGCCACCACGATATGTATGCGCGGCAGAAGCTGGGTCAGGTCGCCGTTGCCCTCGTTCGTCACAATCACGGATGAGCCGGTTTCCGCGATCAGGAAGTTCGCTCCCGTTATCCCGACATCCGCGCCGATGAATTTCGCCCGCAGCATGGCGCGCGCTTCTGACACCAGTTCGACAGGTTCCTCAAGGCGGCGCTCCGGCGGGAGATCGACGTGTACGCGGCGGAAATCGGCCTCGATCTGGTTGCGCGTCAGGTGGATCGCTGGGGCGATGATGTGACTTGGCCCCTCGCCGCGAAGCTGGATGATGTATTCACCGAGGTCCGTCTCGACCACCTCGATCCCGCTGGCCTCAAGCGCGCCGTTGAGGCCGATCTCCTCCGCCACCATGGATTTGCCCTTGGTGACGCTTTTGGCGTCGTTCTCCTGGCAGATGCGCAGCACGATCGCCCGCGCGTCCTCCGCCGTCGCCGCCCAGTGCACATGACCGCCCGACTCGAGCACCTTGCGCTCGTACTCCTCCAGATAGAGGTCGAGATTGGCGAGCGTGTGATCCTTGATTTCGCGCCCCTGACGCTTCAGGGCGTCAAACTCGGGCAGCCCCTCGCGAGCCTTGGCGCGCTTGTACACAAAGCCGCGCTTGACGTTGAGCAGCGCGCGCTGCAACTGCTCGTCAGCAAGCGCGGCGGTCGAGTTTTCCTTGAAGGCGTGCGATCTCTGTTCCATGGCTTTATCCTTGCCGGTTTTACGGATAAAACCAAGCGGAGATCACACCGCCTTCTATTAAGGTCTAGCGGCTCTCAGGCAGCCTGTTGCGGGAGGCCGGTAAGAGCGTGCGCCAAATGGCCTTCCTTGACCCAGACGCGGGCGCCGTTCGGGCCAGAAATCGCATCCAAAGGCGCCCCGATGGGCAATCGCAGCCATGACATGGCGGAAAAATGTTCGCCGCTTTCGGTGAAGTCGCCGCCGAGGCAAAGAATTTCGAGGCCATCGGTCGGTGCGTAGCGGATAGTGGCGTTCGGCTCCCATTCCTCGATCCGCACCATTTCGCGGCTATCCTTGAAAAGCGTCGCGGCCGTGACGGAAGGCCGGATCGCGGTTTTGACGGCCTGGGTCGTGTCCAGCCGAATTTGCGTGCGGTCGGCGAGATCGAATTGCCACAGCTTCACGAATATGACGCACCCCTTGTCGGAGCCGGGGGTATGGCTTGATTGCGGCGGGTTGCGGATATAGCTGCCAGCCGGAAAGTCGCCGTGTTCATCCTGAAAAACGCCGTCGAGCACTAAAAATTCCTCGCCGCCGGTGTGGACGTGCGCCGAAAACTGGCTGTTTGGGGCATATCGGACGATGGACTGACGCGCGCGACCTCGCCGCCAATCCGATCAAGCATGCGGCGCTCAACTCCCGGCATAGGGGAGGGCGTCCAGTCGCTGCCAGCGGCGTGGACGACGGCACGCTTGGAAAAGTCTGAGTTAATTTCCATGGGGCATCTCCTTTCAGTTTGCGATGCTGGGGCGCTGGCCGACACGCTCTCGCCAGGCAATCAAATGCGTGTTTTCGCCGGGAATCTCGATCTTTGCGAAATCCGCGAAAGCGAGGCCAGCGACAACGGTGATGTCGGCCATCGAGAAAGCGTCGCCCGCGATGTATGGCTGGCCAGCGAGCACTGTGTTGAAGTATTCCATGCCTGCGATAGCGCGGCGCCGCTGGTTTTCGCCCCATTCGCTGTTCTGGTAAAGTTCGATAGTCGGCCCGAGGCCCGGGGTGGCGTGGTGAAAATACGCGCCGATCGCGTCGAGAAGCGCATGCTCGGCCCGGCGCTGCATCATGTGGATCAGCCCGCGCTCTTTGGGCGTGCGGCCAGTGAGCGTCGGCGAACCGTCGAGGTGATCAAGGTACTCCGTAATGGCCGTGCATTCGGCAATGCTGGTGCCGTCGTCCAATTCCAGCACCGGAACCGCTCCGAACGGATTTTTCGAGAGGAAGTCAGGCGTTTTGTGCGCGCCGTTCGGCACATCGATTGGAACGTAGGAAATGCGGTCTTGCAGACCTTTTTCCACCACCGCAATTCGTACCCGCGCTGGATTCGGGAAGCCTGCACAGTCATACACTATCATAATGTCGCCATCTCCATATATCTATCGGTAGATAGGCAATAGTCACATTGAAAATCGCGCGAGTCAATGCCTATCTATCAATAGGCAAGCGAGAGATTAAAAATGGAAAGAAACGCGACTGCAGATTTGATCCTCGACGCGGCGGAAAAGCGCGTGCGGCACAACGGCTATAACGCGGTCAGCTTTCGCGATCTCGCGGAGGATGTGAGCGTGAAAAGCGCCAGCGTGCACTACCACTTCCAAACGAAAGAAAGCCTCGGAGTGGCGCTGGTAAAACGCTACGAGGAGCGCTTTCTGGCGGCGCTAGCAAAAGTGGAAGCAAAAGCCTCGTCACCCGCCCTAAAACTGGAAGGGTTTTGCGCTCTTTACCGGCAATCGCTCACTGAATCAGATGCGATTTGCCTGTGCGGCATGCTCGGCGCCGAGATCAGCGGACTTCCCGAACCTGTAGCCGCTGCGGTTAGAGAGTTTTTTCAGGCCAACATTGATTGGCTCGAAAAAGCATTAGAGGGAAGCGATTTTAAAGGCTCCTTGCGTGAAGAGGCGGCAGTCATCGTCTCAACTTTGCAGGGCGCGATGATGCTTTCGATAAGCCTTCGCGATACACAGATCATGGATGCGAGCGTGGCCGGGATACTTCAGTCCTACAAACCACGCCCCTGAAAGGCCGCCACGCTATTGCTTCGGCGCGCAGATTGGCGGTTCGTCGGTGCGCATGGCCAAAATCTCGGCGATGTGGCGGGCGTAAAGCGGCTTGCCCTCCCGGCTGAGTTTGCCCGCGATATTCAGGAGGCATCCGAGGTCGTTGCCGAGCAGCAGGGTCGCGCCTGTGTTCGCCGCCTTCTCCGCTTTCTGCGTGACCATTGCATTGGACACGTCGGGATATTTGACCGAGAAAGCGCCGCCAAAGCCACAGCATATGTCGGCATCCTCGATCTCGGCCAGTTCGAGGCCTTTGACGGAATAGAGCAGGCGGCGCGGCTGCTCCTTCATGCCGATCTCACGGAGCGACGAGCAGGAGTCGTGATAGGTCACCGATCCGATATATTGGGCGCTGACGCTCGTCACGCGCATGACATCAGTCAGGAAGGAAATGAGTTCGTGGACCTTTGCGGAAAACTTGTTGGCCGCGTCGGCTTCGGGATCGTTTGCAAAAAGCGCGGGATAGTGCTTTCGCAGCATGCCAGCGCACGAGCCGGACGGCGCCACGATATAATCATAACCTGAAAACGCCTCAAGAACGCCGCGCGCGATGGATTTGGCGTCCTCGCGACTGCCCGAATTGTAGGCCGGCTGTCCGCAACAGGTCTGGGCGCGAGGCACGCTGACGTCGCAGCCGGCATCCTCCAGAAGCTTCACCGCTGCGAAACCAATGCTCGGCCGCATCATGTCGACGAGGCAAGTCACGAAAAGCGCAACGCGGGGGCGGCTCCGACGTGCTGGATTGTTGCTCAAAAATTTACAGCTTTCTCAAAAACCGTTCCGGCAAACTATGAAGAGGACACGCAGTTAGCGCATCCCCTTTATAGAGAGTCTAGTTCGTCAGGTTGTTGGGCAAGTCTTATTTGAGGGTCTTGAGGTAAGCAATGACGTTAGCGCGCTCGTCTTCTTTCTTCAGGCCAACGAACGCCATTTTGTTGCCAGGAAGGAAACCGCGCGGATCAGCAAGATACTTATCCAGATTGGCTTCGTCCCAAATCAGACCTTTCGCGCCTGCCTCAGTTAGAGCAGTTGAATATTTGAAGTCGGGAACCGAGCCGGCTGCGCGACCCACGATCCCGTTCTGCATTGGGCCTACGCCGTTCTTGGCGTCTGGGCCAACCTGATGGCAGGCTTTGCACTTCTTGAATACCGCTTCACCTTTTACCGGATCGCCTTCAGCTTTGGCGGCCCCTGTAAATGCCAATGCCGCGATGGCTGCGAGCATTAAAACCTTTTTCATGATCAGTCTCCCTTTGGTCAGGCATTTCTTATTCGTTACACTAAAACATCACCATGCATGCCGTCACATGAATGATGGCTTAAATTGTCAGAAAAGCGCAGGCGACACAATGCAGCAGCCTAGCGAATGGTTCCATTCACAAGCCTAAGGTTTGCTGTGTTCTCCGGGAGGTATGTGTCGATGTCCGCGTCCCAGTAAGGGGTGCCGCCGTAAAGGCTCGTCAGGAATTCGATAAAGACGCGCAGCTTGACCGGAATGTTTTCCTGTCGCTGGTGCACGGCGTAAATGCCCAGCCGAGAAGACACTTTATATTTCGGCAGAACCACCCGCAACTGGCCGGATTTCAGCTCCTTATAGATATCCCAAGTCGAGCGGAGGCCTATACCTAGCCCCGCCACAACACATTCGCGAACGACCTCGCTGGAATTGGTTCGCACATTAGCCGTCGCGCGGACAAGCACGGTACCATCAGGCCCTTCAAGCCGCCACGTCGAGTTGGAGCCGATGGCTATGCAGTTGTGCGCCGATAAATCATCGATGGATCGAGGCTCGCCAAACTTCTCAAGATATCCGGGCGTGGCGCACAGCACACGAGTACAGGGCGCAAGTTTGTACGCCATCAGAGCCTGATCCTCGACTTCCGCAATCCGGATCGCGAGGTCCATGCCATCCGCGACAATATCGACCATGGCGTCGCTCGCCAGCAGATCGAGGGTGATGTCAGGATATTTTTGTAGGAAAGCTGTGAAATGCGGCGCCAGATGCATCCTGCTGAAGGCGCTCGGCGCTGTAACGCGCAATACGCCGCGCGCCAAGCCGTTGCCTTGCGCCAGAAACGCTTCCGCTTCCTCGATGCTCGCGAGAATTTGAATAACGCGATCGTAAAAGCCAGACCCGGCCTCGGTCAGTTGCAGATGCCTCGTCGTACGCTGGAAAAGTCTTGCGCCAAGACGGTCTTCCATGCCGCTAATGCGCTTGCTTACCACGGCGGGCGAAAGACCCATATCGCGACCTGCCGCTGACATGTTGCCAGCGGTCACAACGCGAGCAAATATTTTGAGATCATCAATGTGTGTAACCGACACGACCTTAGCCTTCTACGATGCACCGATACTGTATACAAATTTGAGCAAAACTCAATGTGATCACTGCTCTGAAAAAGTGCAATCACGTCGACGGCACGGAACGTCGACAGCCGAGATAGAGTTCCGATTTCTTCTAACGTACTATAATGCTATGACTTATTTGTGGTTCCCTAAGACGGAGACATAACATGGCGTCTATTCCGCTAATTCGTCCTGATGAGAATGTGGTGAAAAACCGCGACTCAATTGTGGCCGCCTTCTCACGCGCAGTTCCCGGGGTGAAAATCATTGTGGATGAGGCGGGCCGCCGCGCGTTTGAAACCGATGCATTAACGGCCTATCGGTGCCCGCCGCTTGCCGTCGTCCTGCCGAAAACTACCGAAGAAGTGAGCGCCATCATGCGCTACTGCTACGAGAACGGCCTGAAGGTTGTGGCTCGTGGCGCGGGCACCTCGCTGACCGGCGGCGCGCTGCCTTCGGCTGACACCATCGTGCTCGGGCTGTCGCGCATGAACCGAATCCTCGATCTGAATTTCGAGACGCGAACGGCGCGGGTGGAGGCGGGCATTACCAATCTGGCGATTTCAAAAGCCGCATCCGCCAAGGGCTTTTTCTACGCGCCTGACCCATCGAGTCAGTTGGCCTGCACGCTTGGCGGCAATATCGCCATGAATTCCGGCGGCGCGCATTGCCTGAAATACGGCGTCACCACCAACAACGTGCTTGGCGTGAAAATGGTCATGGCCAATGGCGACATTATTGAATTCGGCGGCGACAGCCTTGATCCGGCCGGTTACGACTTTCTGGGTCTCATTGTGGGCTCCGAAGGGCAGTTCGGCGTCGTGACCGAGGC
>JBGSLP010000297.1:0-8366 GCA_041740655.1 Alphaproteobacteria bacterium | reverse complement strand
ACAACAAGCCGTCGAACTTCAAGCCGAACCGGAACGCGCAGCCGCCTCAGGCGCGCAAGCCGCAGCAGATGCGGGTGATATCGTCAGCTCCCAAGGATGCGGCCAACTCCGACTCGCCATTCGCCGCGCTGTTGCAGTTGAAGGAAAGGCTGGAGGGCGCTCCGGAGCCTCGCTGACTTCATGAGCGCTGACGACAAGCCGACTGATGCGACACAGCGTCTCGACAAGTGGCTTTGGCATGCGCGTCTGACGAAATCGCGCAGCGTTGCGAGCAAACTCATCGAAGACGGCAAGGTGCGCCTCAACCGCGAAAAAATCCTGAAGCCAAGCCAAACGGCGAAGGTTGGCGACGTGATAACCCTTGTTTTCAAAGGGCGAGTGCGGGTTTGTCGGGTTCTGGCGATGTCCGATCGGCGCGTCGGACCGTCGGATGCAGCGGCCTTGTACGACGATCTCACGCCCGGCGCCGCCGAAACGCCGGACCCCGCCTGACTTTCTTACCAGGGGGGCTGCCCCGGGACATTTAAGCGCGCTTGCGGGCGCTCGCATGTTGGTATAGTGAACATCACTCTGCGGAGGGATTTGTGAGGCGGGCCAGCGTTTTCGGCGCTCGGGAGATCGCTCCATCGTTCGCGGGCTACGGAGATCGCCTATGACCTACATCGTTAACGACTCATGCATCAAATGCAAGTTCACGGATTGCGTCGAGGTATGCCCGGTCGACTGCTTTTACGAGGGCGAGAACATGCTCGTCATCCATCCGGACGAGTGCATCGATTGCGGCGTCTGCGAGCCGGAATGCCCGGTCGACGCAATCAAGCCGGATACGGTCTCAGGTGTCGAGCAGTGGCTTGAGGTGAACCGCATATACGCGGAGAAATGGCCGAACATCACGTCCAAGCGTCCACATGCGCCCGACGCCAAGGATTATGAGAATCAGACCGGCAAATTCGAGAAGTACTTCTCCGCCGAGCCGGGCGAGGGCGATTAACTATCTGAGTCTCAGTTACGTTCTGTTCACGTATCGGAGCATTCGAGGGATTAATTCTTCCCTTCCCTCATTCGCGATTTCGTAGTGAAACCCACGACAGATAATCTCAAAGGTTGAGTCGTGGAATGTGAAGATCAGGTGAGACTGAGAAAAGTAGCATTTTGAATCGTGATGAGGATGTATTCGATTGATATACTCCAATCGCTTTATCCAGCTTGAGTTCTTTACTTCGAACACCGCGTAAGACTCAAGCCCACGCTCCGCGAGCGGATGCCCGCTAAGAGCCTCGTCGTTGGGAGGCCCACCATAATGGGCCATACAACCTTCAAAGAAGACAAGAACCAGTTCCTCTCGGACAGTTACGTCTTGGACCTTTTTTGCCGCACCACCGTTCGAAAACCTTGCTTTCGAATAGGCTAACGCAACACGACCTTCGCTGGCTATAATCAAAGGCGCAGGCGCCCCTGTGTCCATTTGCGGAAGAGTTTTGATTTCCTGTAGATAATCTTGGTCGATATTATACATGTAAATAGTATATCCAACACGCCGTTAAGCGTGTTGGATTTGATTAGTTATCCAAGAAGCTTCGCAGTTTGCGGCTGCGGCTTGGGTGCTTCAGCTTGCGCAGCGCTTTCGCCTCGATCTGGCGGATGCGTTCGCGGGTGACGCTGAACTGCTGGCCGACTTCCTCAAGCGTGTGGTCGGTGTTCATGCCGATGCCGAAGCGCATGCGCAGCACGCGCTCCTCGCGCGGCGTGAGGCTGGCGAGCACCCGCGTCGTAGTTTCGCGCAGGTTGGAGTTGATCGCGGAGTCGATCGGCAGGATCGCGTTTTTGTCCTCGATGAAATCGCCCAGATGGCTGTCTTCCTCGTCGCCAATCGGCGTTTCGAGGCTGATCGGCTCCTTGGCGATTTTCAGCACCTTGCGCACTTTTTCGAGCGGCATGGCGAGCTTCTCGGCCAATTCCTCCGGCGTCGGCTCGCGGCCGATTTCGTGCAGCATCTGGCGGCTGGTGCGCACGATCTTGTTGATCGTCTCGATCATATGCACCGGAATGCGGATTGTGCGCGCCTGATCGGCGATTGAACGAGTGATCGCCTGCCGTATCCACCACGTGGCGTAGGTCGAGAACTTGTAGCCGCGGCGGTATTCGAACTTGTCGACCGCTTTCATCAGGCCGATGTTGCCTTCCTGAATCAGGTCGAGGAATTGCAGGCCGCGATTCGTGTATTTTTTCGCAATCGAAATAACGAGACGCAGGTTCGCTTCGACCATTTCCTTCTTGGCCTGCCGCGCTTCCTTCTCGCCCTTCTGGACGATTTTCACGATGCGGCGATACTCGGCGATATCGAGGCCGGTTTCCGCTGCGAGCTGCTGAATCTCGGTGCGAATATCCTCGATCTTGCCGCCTTCACGCTCGACAAAATTCTTCCAGCCCTTGGTCTTCAGGGCGCCAACGCGGGCCGTCCAGTTCGGGTCGAGTTCACGGCCCTGATATTCGGACAGAAATTCGTCGCGGCGTACGCCGTAGGAGTCGCCGAGGCGCATCAGGCGGCCCTCGAAGCCCATCAAGCGCTTGTTGATGTCGTAAAGCTGCTCGACGAGCGACTCGATGCGGTTTGCGTTCAGCGACAGGCTTTTGACATCGGCGATGATGTCAGCCTTGAGCTTTTTCGCGCGTTTTTCTTGCCCGGAGCTGAGGGCGTCGTCCTGAAGCTGCTTCTCCATCGACGCGTCATGCAGCTTGCGCAGCTTCTTATAGTTCGCCGCGATGTTATCGAACGTCTCCAGCACCTTCGGCTTGAGTTCGGCCTCCATCGCCGCGAGCGAGACGCTGTTCGCCATCTCGTCCTCGTCGTCCATCATGTCTTCTTCGGACGGACGCGGCTGGCCTTCCGCAGGCTCGGCCTCTTCGGTTTCCTCGGCCTCTATCGCCTGATGCGGGCCGGGACCCATTTCACCCGGGGCCAGACCTTCCGGCGAGCGCGCAAACGGGCCGGCGTAGGTCGCTTCCAGGTCAATGATGTCGCGCAGCAGGATTTTCGCGTCGTTCAGTTCGTCGCGCCAGATGATGATCGCCTGAAAGGTCAGCGGGCTTTCGCATAGCCCGGCAATCATCGCCTCGCGGCCAGCCTCGATGCGTTTGGCGATGGCAATTTCGCCCTCGCGCGACAGCAGCTCGACGGAACCCATCTCGCGCAGATACATGCGCACCGGATCGTCCGTGCGGTCGGTCGGCTCAAGGCTCTTTTCCTGCTTCACGGGAAGCTGGCTGGCCATGCTGCCGTCTTCTTCCTCGTCGGCTATTTCGGCAACGGCGCCGGTCTCGTCAGCTTCCTCGACATCCACCACGTTCACGCCGATATCGGAGAACATCGACAGGATGTCCTCGATCTGCTCCGAGGTCACTTCTTCGGATGGCATCACTTCGTTGATTTCGTCGTGGGTGACATAGCCGCGCGTCTTGCCAAGCTTGATGAGCCGCTTGACGGCCTGATCGGACATATCAAGGAGCGGGCTATCCGGCGTATCGGATGCGGCGCTTTCCTGATCTTCGGTCTTTACGGTTGTTGCCATGTCTGCTCCAGACGATATCGAAAATACAAAAGATTACGGTACGGCGAAAATCGTGCCCGGTGATTACCCTGGCGCTGATTTTGCCAAATCCTGAGAAGAGTCGCGTGTGAAACCCGGGCACGGAAAGCATGCGTCCAGGCAGAGCTTCGTCCGGATCAGATGAAAACCTGTTATTGTGCAGCTATACGCCAAGCGTTAAAGTCCTGTTAACGCAATGTGTCGAGTTGTTTGCCAATTGCAGGTATTGTTTCCTCTGTGGCGGCTGCGTAACCCTCAATAGCGGCGTCTTCGCCGTGCCCCCCAACGAGCTGTCTATTCAGATCAAGCAGCCTTAGAAGGCTTTGCTCACTCAAATCCTGGTCGAATGCCTGTGTTGCCGCTTCAAGCTCCGGTTTCAACGACGACTTACGGTGCAACGCCATCATCTGCCGCCAGCCGATCACGACGCTTTGTTTTGGTGCGTCAGGCTGCGTATGCCAATCACATTGGTGAGTTATAGCGTGCTCTACCTGAGCCATTACGGCTCCCAGTCCCCGTTGCGTCAATTGATTGCGCAGCGCCTCTTTGTCAAGAGGATTCGACTCCGCGTGTATGTCGAATATGGCGTCCCGCAAGCGATTCAAGGCGGAATTTGAGAACACGATCTGCGCCGCGTCCTCCGCTTCTTCGTCGATAAGCGACGGGTGGTTCACCAGCATCATGAGCATTGCAGCCTCGCGCGGAATGATTTTCACGCCGCTTCCCTGCAGCAGAGCGCTTTGCAGAAGGCTCGTCGAAGGTGGCGCTGGCGGCGCGTTTCGAGCCGGACGGGCGCCCGCGCGGGCGTCATTCCTAGCCCCGTATTCCCGTTTGCCGGAACCGCCGGTCTGATGCCCGCGCGCGGTTGCGCCCTGACGAGACGGATTGAAAAGCCTCCACAGCCGCTGCTCAATATCTTTTATATAATAGTGGCTGACATCCTTGTCGGCAATTGCCGCAGCCCGCGCTTTCAGCCGGTTCTTGAGCCCCGCTTGCGCTTCGGGCGTTGTGAATGACGCTCCCTCGGTCTCCATCATCCAGAGCACGTCGATCAATGGGCGGGCGTCCTCCAGCACCTTTGCGACCGCGCCGGGGCCGCTGGCGCGCAGCAGATCGTCGGGGTCAAGCCCGTCCGGCAGGAATGCGAACCGCAGCGTCGCGCCGGGTTTCACGTGCGGTAGGGCGACGTCGAGTGCGCGGAAAGCCGCCTTGCGACCCGCCATATCCCCGTCGAAGCACAGGATCGGCTCGTCCGCCATGCGCCACAGCAGGCTCAGTTGATCTTCGGTCAACGCCGTGCCGAGCGGTGCGACGGCGTTGGGGAACCCGGCGCGCGCAAGGGCGATCACGTCCATATAGCCCTCGGCGACGATCACCTGCTTGCGGTCGTAAGCGCTTTTGCGCGCCATATGCGCGTTGAACAGCACCGAGCCTTTGTGGAAGAGCGGCGTCTCTGGCGAGTTCAGATATTTCGGCTGCTGCTCGGCTTTCAGGGCGCGGCCGCCAAACGCGATAACGGCCCCCGAAAGATTGGTGATCGGAAACATAAGCCGGTTACGGAAGCGGTCGTATGGCGTGGCGATATCCTCGCCAGAGATCAGCATGCCGGCGCGCGCGGCCTCCTCATCCGTAAATCCAAGGCCTTTCAGGTGCGTCTTGAGCTTGTCGCGGCTCTCCGGCGCATAGCCGAGCCTGAAGGCGGCAATCTCCTCGTCGGAGACCGCGCGTCTCGCAAGATACTCCCGCGCCTCGCGTCCGGCCCCGCCGCGCAACTCGCGCTCGAAAAATGCGGCTGACGCTTCTGTGAGACGGCGCAGGCGGTCGAATTCCGCCTCGCGCTCCTGCTGCCTCGGCTCTGGCGTAGGCAACGGCACGCCAGCCTCTTTCGCCAGTCGCTCCACCGCCTCGGCAAAGGAGAGACCCTCCGTGGTCATGACAAATTTGAACACATCGCCATGCTCGCCGGATGAAAAGCAATGATAGAAGCCCTTCTGGTCGTTCACCGTGAAGGAGGGCGTCTTCTCGGCCTTGAACGGCGACAGCCCCGCATATTCGCGCCCCTGCCGCTTTAGCTTCACGCGCCGTCCGACAACCTGACTGACGGGCAGCCGCTGGCGAATTTCATCGAGCATGGAAGGGGGAAAGCGCATGGCGACCTCTTTTGAAGACTCTACGCGATTCGCTGGATGCAAAAGTATCTGTGACCGAGAGGCGCACAGGAGCTCCACTAACCTGTTGAAAATAGGTAAAATTATACTAAAAATGCGCATACGGTTGAGATTTTATGTAAGGTGAGATGCCATTCGGGGGCGGACGGTGGCTTGAATTCAACTTCGTGCGGAAATGTGCGAACTGGTTTAAGCGAGAGTTAAATGACTTCCAATTTCGAAGCCTTTGAATGGCACGAAGAAAAGCGTCTTATCAATTTTGAAAAGCATGGGATTGACTTTGAAGATGCTGCTTCGGTTTTTCAAAAACCTTTTTTGCGTCTGCCATGTCGCACATCAACCGAGTTGCGGTTTCGGGCTGTCGGATTGATTATGAATGACGTACTCATTACAATAGTATATACAGATAGACCTGGAGTGTGCAGGATCATTTCCGCGCGAAAAGCGAGGGCAAATGAGCGAAAAGCGTATCATACGGCGTTTGGCCAGTGATCTAGTCATGGGCAAAACCAGTCCTGCGCGGCTGCGCAACCTATCTGACGAGGACATTGCCATCGCAGTTAGTGGCGACCCCGATGCGGCGCCTCTCGATCTCGATTGGTCGGACGCTGAAATCGTTATTCCACCGGCGAAAACTGCGATCAGCATTCGGTTGGATGCTGATATTGTTGATTATTTCAAATCAACCGGCCAGGGCTACCAGACGCGCATCAATGCTGTGCTGCGCCGTTTCATGGAACGGCAAAAACAGAAAGCGTGACAAGGGGGCTATCGCGCACGCAGGCAGAGTTGCGCTTGGGCGAGGCACTTTTGCTCCTGACCGATGAGGCTGCCGAAATCTATATAGTTTTTGCAAGTCACTTTGCGGTCTTTGACGACGAAGCCGACTTTTCCATCGGCGGTAAGGCGGCTTTTCGCCAGATCGAGCGCGGTATCAAGGTTCCCCTCAGCAAAGGCCCGGGTTTTCTCCTCGCCGAAAAACGCAGCGACCGCCGAAACCGTCCGGCAATCGGTGACCGCAATCCGTGCAGGTTTCGCTTTCGGCTTTTGGGGCGCAACCTGCGCAAAAGCAGGCGTGAAAAACGCCATGAGGCAAGCGACCGACATGATGGATGTGAGGGGGCGCATGGTCATTGCGCGGCGATCGCGTCAGCAATGGCGAGCGTGCGCTTCGCCGCGTCGGAATGTAACAATTCAACCATTCGTCCATCCACGGGTATGACGCCCTTGCCCTGATTTTCCGGCAGTGCAAACGCCGCCAGAATTTTGCGCGCCTGTTCGATCTCATCCGGCGATGGTGAAAATGCGGCGTTCGCTGGGGCAATCTGGCTGGGGTGGATGAGGTGCTTTCCGTCCATGCCGAGCCTGCGGCCCAGAGCGCAGTCGGCGGCGAAAGCGGCTTCACCCTTGAAATCGTTGAACACGCCGTCGATCATCGTCACGCCGTAAGCGCGCGCCGCCAGAAGGCACGCGGAGAGCCATGCCAGCATTGGGAGCCTGTCGGGGGTCATCGCGATGCGCGTTTGCTTCGCGAGATCGTTCGGGCCAATGATGAAAGCCGCGACCGGGTATTGCGCATGACCCGCATTCGCGGCGATTTCCCTGATATTGAGAACTGCGAGCGGCGTTTCGATCATCAGCCAGAGCTGGATCGGCGGCGCGCTCGTCTGTGCAAGGCGCCCGCGCGCATCTCCTACGTCGGACGCGGTTTCCACTTTCGTCAGTATAAGGCCGTCTGCGCCTCGCGCCGCCGCAAGATCCGCTCCGCCGATGCCGGTCGCAAACGGGTTGATGCGGACGAGCGCCTCGCGCCGCCCGAACCCGCCAGCCTTTATGGCTGCCGCCACCTGCTCCCGCGCCATGTCTTTCTGCTCGGGCGCGACGGCGTCCTCAAGGTCGAACATCAAACAGTCAGCGTCGAGCGTTCGGGCTTTTTCCAGCGCGCGCGCATTGGAGCCGGGCATGCTCAATACACTGCGGCGAGGGCGAATGGCCATGAGTGAAACTTCCTTCGATTTTTTGCGCCGGACGCGATACTCTGTATGAACGTCGTGCAAGTTTAGCGAACAAGCGCGCGGGGATAAAGTTCAACGAAGGTTTTGGCCATGGTGGCGGTTCTCTTATTCTCATCGCAGGTAGCGCACGGGCATGTCGGCAACTCGGCGATGCAGTTCGCGCTGCAGCGAATGGGAGTGGACTGCGCGGCTGTTCCCTCGGTTTTTCTCTCCAACCGACCGGATTACGCATCCGTCCACGACATGAACACCCCCGTCGAGGCGTGCGACGGCGTGCTGAACGCAATGGCGGCTAACGGCTGGCTGGATGACCTGCGCGCCATCATTACCGGCTATCTGCCCACCGAGGGGCATGTCGCGCTTGCCGCACGCTGGATCGAGAAACTCCGGGCGATCAATCCGTCCCTGATTTATCTCTGCGATCCGGTAATTGGCGATGATCCCGGCGGCATTTATCTCGACGAGGCGGCGGCAGCGGCCGTACGCGACACGCTCATTCCTCTCGCGCAAATCGCGACGCCCAACCGGTTCGAGCTTTCATGGCTGACAGGGCGCAGCGCCGCCACTCCCGAGGAAACGCTGATCGCCGCGCGCGC
>JBGSLP010000296.1:0-2282 GCA_041740655.1 Alphaproteobacteria bacterium | reverse complement strand
GGGCATGCCCCCCGCAGAGCGGCGCTCCGGCGCTCAGACTGGGGATTTTTCAAACGGCACTTCTGGGGAGATTACGCGCGGCACTCACACGTGGCGTCGTCCTTCATGGCGCATCGCTTCTTCGAGAGGTGCTGGTCGGCCTGAAAGCCCGCCACGATGCGCCGCCTTCTCAGGATCCATCACCCATTTTCGGCTATGGCTCTCAACTACATCTGGACGGCGGAGGGCTCGCCCATCGCATTGGCGGAGGATGAACGCAAAACGATGGAGGCGTCCCTCCTCAGCATCCGGGCAAGACCACTTCGGTGAACTGCGCGTCAGGCGCTGACCGATTGAAGCTCCATGATGGCGCCGCAGACGGCGTCCACCGCCGTGTTCACCACAACGGCGTCCTCGCCCTCGGCCATGACCCGTATCAAGGGTTCTGTGCCTGAGGTGCGGATCAGGATGCGGCCGACGCCGAGGAGCGCCTGCTCCGCGCGCAGGATCGCCGAATGAACCGTCGGATCGTCGAGCGGACGCGTATCGGGAGGATATGGGACGCTGCGGAGAATCTGGGGCAGGGGCTCAAAGACATGCAGCGCCTCGGAAGCGGGACGCCCAGACTCCACGAGCGCGGCGAGCACTTGCAGGGCGGCGATCAGGCCGTCCCCGGTGGTTGAGAAGTCGGTCAGGATGATGTGGCCGGACTGTTCTCCGCCGACATTGCATCCTTTCCGCCGCATCATCTCGACGACATAGCGATCCCCGACGCGCGTGCGCATCGTGTCGACGCCGCAGGTCTTCAGAAAGCGCTCCATGCCCATATTTGACATCACGGTCGTCACCAACGCACCGCCCGAAAGCCTCCCCGCAGCGGCCCACCGACTGGCGATGAGCGCCATGATCTGATCACCGTCTACAATTTGTCCTTTTTCATCAATGACATGAAGCCTGTCTGCGTCGCCGTCGAAAGCCAGGCCAAGATCGGCGCCATGCGTCACGACCTCCGCCTGCGCGTGGGCCGGATCGGTTGAGCCGCACCGCTCATTTATGTTGAAGCCATCGGGGGAAACGCCGATGGGGATGATCTCCGCCCCAAGCTCCCAGAGCACCAATGGCGCTGCGCGATAGGCTGCGCCATTGGCGCAATCCACGACGATCTTGAGGCCATCAAGGCGCAGATGGCGGGGAAAAGCCGCCTTGGCGAACTCCATGTATCGCTCCAGCGCGCCGGCGATGCGTTGTGCTCGTCCAATGCCGGATGGCTGCGCGAGCGCCGGAGACTGTTCCGCGAGCGCCGCAATCTTGTCTTCATCGGCGTCGGAAAGCTTGAAGCCATCCGGTCCGAAGAGCTTGATGCCGTTGTCTTCGAACGGATTGTGCGACGCTGATATCATGACGCCCACATCGGCGCGCAGCGTACGCGTCAGCATGCCGATAGCTGGGGTCGGAACTGGCCCCGCCAGGAAAACATCCATCCCGATCGACGTGAAGCCGGCCTCAAGCGCGCTTTCAAGCATGTACCCTGAGAGTCGGGTGTCTTTTCCGATGACCACTCTGCCGCGGTGTATCCCTTTCGCCAACCAGCCTCCCACAGCCTGGCCAAGCCGCAATGCCGTGCTCGCCGTCATCGGCTCGACGTTCGCGCGTCCTCGCACGCCATCCGTGCCGAAGAGCTTCCTTGTCATCGTCTCACCTTTTCCTCACACCGCAACACATATGGATCGCAGCAGATCTGATCCTTGTAAAGCGCCCGCCGCTCTTCGAACGCGAGGACCGTTGGTGGTGTCCCGGTTCACGATGCATGAAGAGAGACCGCGCGCGGAGCCTACCGCCTTGCCCGGAGCCACTCGCGCAAGCGCTAGTGGATTGACTCCAACGTTTGGAACCCTCGGTTTCGTGCGGCGATGATGGCGTCGGGGTCGGCGCGCCAGATGAAGGGACGGGGATTGTTGTTGTGCTCGTTGACAAAGCGGTTGATGGCGGTCTGCAGGTCGACGGCGGTTCGGATAACGCCGTTGTTGAGCCGGCGCCGGGTGAGCTTGGCGAAAAAGCCCTCGACGGCGTTGAGCCATGAGGCCGATGTCGGGGTGAAGTGGAAGGTCCAGCGCGGATGGCGTTCGAGCCAGCTCTTGACCTTGGCGTGCGTGTGGGTCGCGTAGTTGTCGAGGATGACGTGGACAACCTTGCCGGCTTGGATGTCGCGCTCGGGCGCGTTGAGGAAGCGGATGAATTCCTGATGACGGTGGCGCTGCATGTTTTGGCCCATGACCGAGCCGTCGAGCACGTTCAGTGCGGCG
>JBGSLP010000295.1:0-2288 GCA_041740655.1 Alphaproteobacteria bacterium | reverse complement strand
AACGGCGCCGATGGCGGCTATCTGGAGGCGCGTGACTGGCCGCTTGTCGCCGGACGCCCGTTCAACGATGCCGAAATACGCGGCGGTCTGCCCGTCTGCGTGATCGGCGCGACCGTGCAGCGGGAGCTTTTTGGCCAATCGGAGCCAGTGGGCGAGACCATCCGCATCAAGAAACTAAGCTGCGAGATCATCGGGGTGCTATCGTCCAAAGGCGAATCCAGTTTTGGCCTCGATCAGGACGACCTTATCATCACCCCGCTCAAGACGTTCCAGCGCCGCATTGCGGGCAATAACGATGTCACGCTGATTTATCTTTCCGTGGAGGACGGCCGCTCGACGACCAAGGCGCTTGCCGATGTGGTGGCCCTCATGCGTGAGCGGCGCAATATTTCCGACAATGAGGAGCCGGATTTTTTCGCGCGCGACCTGAAGGAAATCGCAGCCACCCTGTCCGCAACTACGACGGTGCTGACCGGCCTACTCAGCGCGGTTGCCGCGATCAGCCTTCTGGTCGGCGGGATCGGCATCATGAACATCATGCTGGTGTCGGTCACGGAGCGAACGCGGGAGATAGGCACGCGATTGGCGATCGGCGCACTGGAAAGCCAGGTGCTGCTGCAGTTTCTGGTGGAAGCGGTGGTGCTCTCGCTGCTGGGCGGACTGATCGGCATTCTGCTGGGCCTCGGCCTGTCTGGCGCGCTGACGGGCGTCCTCAAGGTGCCCTTTGTCATCGACCCCGGACTGATCGCCATTGCGTTCGGCTTCTCGGCGCTTGTCGGCGTGGTGTTCGGATATTTCCCCGCGCGCAAGGCGGCAAGGCTCGATCCAATTGAGGCGCTGCGGCACGAATAATTCGCCATAGAGTCATTTAACTCCGGCTTATGTGTTCCGCCCGCTACATTCACGCAAATTATGTAAAATTATAACTAATTCCGGCCTGCTCGCGCGAACTCTCCGACGCGCCAGCCTCACGAATCGCTCACTGTCGTGAGGCTCTCGGGCTGCGCGAAGTTCATCGCTACGTAAAGGGTCGCCGCATCGGGATGCTGGCCGCATGGGGCAGCCGCGAAACTCGATGGAGAACATTGTGAATTTGAGATCCGTTTTCTACACTAGGCGTCAATCGATGGTTTTTTTGTCATGCCTCAGCCTGATTCCATTTTTATTGACCAAAGCAAGCTTGGCGCAACAAACGACATATACCGCTACGTCTGGCAGCTTCACTACGACGGCTACACATTCAGCTTCCGGCTTTGACGTTGAATCTGCAGATGGAGTTAATGAAAGATTTACAGATATCGGTTCTGCTGGAATTTCAATTAGTACTCAGTCTATAAGCCGTCCTGGTACAGGAACAGCTGCCGATTTGCAATCCAGCGGCCTTTCGCTATCAGCCGGGCCAGCTGGTTCAGCCTTTTTCTCTACATTTACTGTAGATAGTGTGACTGGAAACCTTGTGTCTTCTGGCTCCGGAACCTTCGAGGACGGCATCGTAATTAACAACTCAGGCGTGACAGTCAATCTTGGCGGCAACCGCGTACAGGGCGTGGCCACACCAACTGCTGGAACGGACGCCGCCAACAAAGCCTACGTAGATGGCCAAATGAGCGGGCAGCAGACGCAGATCGACAACGTCGTCACCGTCAACCGGGAGCAGCAAACCCAAATCGATGGCCAGGGCACGCGCATAGGCAGCCTCGAAGTCGAGAACGCGCAGCAGAGCGCGGCGATCAGCGATCTGTTCGCGCGCGACGAGGCGCAGCAGCGCCAGATTGGCAACCTGCAGGATCGCGACGAGGAACTTGCCGAGGGCATCGCCATCGCGCTGGCGCTCGACACGCCAACCTTCCAGCCGGGGCAGAACTTCGCCTTCCGCGCGGGCTGGGGCAATTTTGATGGCGCGGATGCTTTTGGCGTCACGGCCGGGGGCGTGCTCGATCGCGGCTCGTTCGGCCATAACAGCTCGGTCATACTCGATGGCGGCGTAGGCTTCGGCGTGAACACCAACACAGTCGCAGGCAAAGCGGGCCTGTCCTTTGGCTGGTAAACCGTTGGGGTATAGCGACTGGGCCGGTGACGCCTCCATCACCGGCCTTTTTATGCGCTTACATGTTCCGTGCCAGCGCGTCACAAAATATTGAGGCTCGGCGTGGACGCGGCGGCATTTGGCGCGCTTGATCTCCGCCGCCACGTTCTGCCTTGTGGGCCTAAACGGCCCCTACCGACGCCCCTGGAAGGCGCCTATGGTCAAAATCGTTGCAGCGTTGCTCATCGCCGGTCTCGTCGCG
>JBGSLP010000294.1:0-2736 GCA_041740655.1 Alphaproteobacteria bacterium | reverse complement strand
GCGCGCTTCAGGCCGGTTTCTTTCACAATATTATAGATTTCTTCAGTCTTGACCTCTTGCGCGACCCACGCAGGCTGATTGGCGAGAAACTTCTCGTTCATCTTGAAATAATGCTTGTCGGGGGCGCAGCGGACCGCAATCGCAGCGGCGGCCGAGGAACGGCCGATCGGAAATTCGCGCCAGATATAGCGAACTTTGCCCGTGTCGATGTACGCCTTCTTGAAGGCCGGGAACGTGTTCTTGTGATAGGCGCTGCACACCGGACAGGTCAGCGAGGCATACTCGATGACTGTGACCGGCGCCGTCGCCTTGCCGAGGGATTTGTCGCCGAGCGGCCCGGCGACCATCAATTCCTCTATTTTGACAACGGCGGGCGCTGGACCCGCTTCTGCGTCAGTCGCCGCCTGTGATGTCAGGCCTGAAAGGCCGCCGCCACACCCGGCCACGGCTATGCCGGCCAGCCCCATAACCCTTGAGACGAGCGCGCGGCGCATCCAAAGTGTGGCGAACATAAAAGCCTCTCTGTTATGTGTTTTTCAGCAGCGGTTCGATAACCTTATCCAGATCGCTGATATCTCTCACGCCCTTCAGCATCTGACCGTTAACGAAGAAGGTCGGCGTAGACCGGACCTGGAATTTTGTCTGGCCGCGCTCCTGAACTGCGTTGATGCCATCCAACAATTTCTGATCCATCAGACATTGGTTGAATTTTTCTTCGGTCATCCCTGCCTGTTTGGCCAGCTTAAGCAACTCCGGCAGAGGCTCCTTGGTGAACGCCCATTCTTCCTGCTTCGCATAAAGCACATCGACGAAGGAGAAATAACGAACCGGTCCAACGCATCGGGCGAGCATGAAAGCTCCCTTCGCCAGATCGTCCAGCGGAAACTCGCGGATGATGTAGCGAACCTTGCCGGTATCGATATACTTCTCTTTCAACTGAGGCAGCACTTTGGAGTGAAACGTAGCGCAATGGCCGCAAGTCATCGACGAATACTCGATGATCGTCACTGGCGCGTTCGCTGCGCCCATCACGTTCTCATCGAGCGGGCCCTTCTCCATCAACTCGGTTGTGGCGGCGTTCGATGAACTTTCGGCTGCGGTGTCAGCCTGAATGGTCGGTTCCGAACGCAACGCTAAATACCCAATGGCGGCGACCGCCACGAGAGCCGCAATGAGTCTGACGCCGCTCTGACCCGTAAGCATTTTCAACATGACCCGTTCCTTGACTGGATGACATCGCCTCGACTATTTTGGCGCGATGTCTGAATTCTTAGGGTCTGATTAAGCCATCACTGTGGGCCGATCAACTGGCCTCATACCACAAACCCGAAAATCCGTTCAAAATCCTGTGCGCACATGGCCGGGCTGTAAGCGATTGCGAGCCTCCACACCAGCCGAAATCACCGCAAGCGCTTCCCGCAATCTGGGGTCGCTAACATGGGCGACCTTATGCTGATGCCTTGGCGGCGGTGGCTGGCTGACCACCCGGGAAATGGGTTTCTCGGGAAGCGGCGCCTGCAAAATGCGGATCGTCGTCACGGCGCGATAGCCGAATGCGGAGTTGACCCGCTCAAGCAGTTGCGGAAGCTTGTGCTGCAATTCCAGCGCTCGCGCGCCGCCAACACGCAGCACGAGCGTCGCCCCGGACTTTGCGCCATTGGAGGACTGGGAGCCGCTTTTTTCCGTCATGTCGGCGCGCGGCCATTTTAGGCGCTCCGGAGCGGTGTAGGATGCAATGTCGGCCCCTGCATAAGCCGCCCAGTTCGTCAAAATTTCGGAGGATGAAAAGCCATATTTCTCGAACGCCGGTTTGGCGACTGCGGGAAGAAATTCCTGCACGGATTTCAGCCCGGCAAATTTCGGCGTGAATGCGCTCGGCGAAAAACCGCCGCCAAACCGGGCGCCTTTCGCCGTTTTTCCACAGGCCGCTGCCTTGTGAGCCATGAAATGAGTCCCCCCTGATCGCGGCATTGCCGAAGATCGTATGGAAGGCTGAATGATTCGGGTGGGGGACGGCAAGGCATGCAAATGGAATTGGAAAGGTCTTCACCGGTTATGCCAGAGGTTGGTCGGCCAGGTTTCCAGTCGGCGCTGCTGAGCTGGTACGATCGCGAGCGGCGTGATTTTCCATGGCGCGCCAAGGCCGGAGAGGCGGCGGACCCATACCGCGTCTGGCTCTCAGAGGTCATGCTTCAGCAAACCACGACCAAGGCGGTTATCCCCTATTTCCTCAACTTTACGCAAACTTGGCCGACGGTCGAAGCGCTTGCTGCGGCGCCGCGCGACGATGTGATGGCGGCGTGGGCTGGGCTTGGCTACTACGCGAGAGCGCGCAACATGCATGCCTGCGCGAAGGCTGTGGTGGAGCGCTTCGGCGGCCAGTTTCCGCGCGATGAGGACACGCTGCGGACTCTCCCGGGTGTTGGCGTTTACACGGCCGCCGCCATCGCCGCCATCGCTTTCGATGACGCAGCGACGGTGGTGGATGGCAATGTCGAGCGCGTGATTTCGCGCCTGTTCGTGGTCGAGACGCCGCTGCCGGACTCGAAGCCGGAGTTGAAAGCGCTGGCCACAACCCTCACCCCCGATAAACGGGCTGGCGATTACGCGCAGGCCATGATGGATCTCGGCGCAACTTTATGCTCGCCGCGTTCGCCGTCCTGCCTCGTATGCCCGGTCGAGGAATTCTGCGCGGCGCAAAAGATGCGCATTCAGAACGAGTTGCCCAGACGCGGC
>JBGSLP010000293.1:0-2704 GCA_041740655.1 Alphaproteobacteria bacterium | reverse complement strand
AAAACTAAACATTCAGCGATATGAAACTTGAATCTGAAATTGGCGAAAGCTTGCAAGTCGCGATCTGTGAAGCAATGATATCGGCTTGGTGCGGCAAACAGGTTTAGGAATTATATGCCATCCAGAGATAAAAAGGTGGAGCCGGATGTTCTTAGGACATCTGAACCAAATCCCCAAATGATCCAGCCCGATCCCGAGAATGAGGAGCGCCAGAAGTCCGATGTGGAACGAAAAGAAGCGGCAAAACCTGCTTTGACCGGGGGTAGGCGCAAGACGAGCGCGGCGCTCGAAAGCGACGTGCAGAAGCATATAGGCCGCTGTCTTCAGGATGCTTACGGCGAATTGGTCGCCGAGCCGGTTCCTGATTACCTTGTGAAGCTGCTTGATGAGCTTGCCGCGAAGGACAAAACAGGTTGATCATGCGTCCGTCTGACGAATTTCGTGATGCATTGCTGGCATCTATTCCAAACATGCGAGCGTTCGCCATCTCGCTATCGGGCAATCATGCACGCGCGGACGATCTCGTGCAGGACGTTCTTGTAAAGGCATGGAGCAACATCGACAAATTTCAGGAAGGCACGAACCTGAAAGCGTGGCTTTTTACCATTTTGCGCAACACCTATCTCTCCGATCGCCGCAAGCGAAAACGTGAGGTCGAGGATGCCAACGGCGTTTATTCCGACCGGCTATCATCCGCCCCAGAGCAGCATGGCCATCTCGATATGAAAGACCTCAAAATCGCGCTGCAGAAACTGTCGACTGACCAGCGTGAAGCTCTCCTGCTAATTGGCGCCGAGGGTTTTTCGTATGAAGAGGCGGCGGAAATCTGCGGTTGCGCTGTCGGCACCATCAAAAGTCGCGTCAACCGAGCGCGCAATCGCCTCGCCGAATTGATGAATATCGAGGCTCCCTCCGAATTCGGCCCCGAGCCCCTGACTGGCGCGGTCTTATCTCAGGCCGCATCTCGCTAAATAATGAGTAGAAAATGCGGATCTTTGAATGTCAGGTTTGCCGACAACTCCTCTACTTTGAAAATACCATTTGCGTTACCTGCGGTCACCGGCTGGGATTTCTTTCAGGCCCGGCTATGCTTACAGCCCTTGAGCAGGACGGCGATTACTGGCGAGCTGTCGCCGATGGCAGCGCCACCTACAAATTCTGTGCAAATACAGCGGAGCAGGCCTGCAACTGGCTGATACCGTCGCAGGACGATGCGCAGTACTGCGACGCCTGCAAATTCAACCACACCATCCCTGATCTCTCAGACCCTATCAACCTGCTACGCTGGCAGCGGCTTGAAATCGCCAAGCACCGCTTGATTTACACCCTCACCCGTCTGGGCCTGCCGCTTAGTAACAAGGCGGAAAATCCCGTCCAGGGTCTAGCTTTCGATTTTATTGCTGACGGGCCCGGCGTCGATCACAACGTGCACAAAGTGATGACCGGCCACGAGAACGGGCTTATCACCATCAACCTATCAGAGGCGGACGACAGCGCCAGAGAGCGCATGCGCGGCCACATGGGCGAGCCATATCGTACGCTTCTCGGCCATCTGCGTCATGAGATCGGTCACCACTACTGGGAACTTCTCGTCCGAGATGGCCCACATCTGGAAGAATTCCGCACCCTGTTCGGGGATGAAACGGTCGATTACGGATCGGCGTTAATGGCCTATTATGCACAGGGCCCCGCGCTGGGATGGCAGGAAACTTTCGTCAGCGCGTATGCAAGCGCTCATCCATGGGAAGATTTCGCCGAGACTTGGGCGCATTATCTGCACATCGTCGATACGCTGGAGACGGCGCGCGCCTTCCGGTTGAAACTCGACCCGGAGGCGGGCGGCGATTCCGATCTGAAGGTCGCCATCAACTTCGATCCGTTTGACGCGGAGTCGATGGATACGCTGGTGCAGGCCTGGCTGCCGTTGACCTACGCGGTGAATAGCCTCAATCGCAGCATGGGCCAGCCGGACCTCTACCCATTTGTCTTAAGCGCCGCAGCTCTGACCAAGCTGCATTTTATTCACAAAGTCGTGCGCACATAAAAAAGCATGCTGATTTCTCAGCATGCTTTCCGACTAACTTAAGCGATGATTAGTTTACAGGCTTCGGAGCTGGCTCACCGGTAACGCGCTCTTTTGCGTCGCCATAAGCTTCTTTTGCTTTTTCACCGTATTCAGCCGCTTTTTCTTTGGCTTTCTCGGTATATTCGGCAGCCTTTTCCTTAGCCCTTTCACCGTACTCTACGGCTTTATCGCGGGCTTTAGCGCCCCACTCCTTGATTTTCTCAGTGACGCCGACGCCTTTGTCGAGACGCTGATAAAGTGGCGCAGCTTTCAGCTGATCGCGAGTCGTATCGATGCGGATGTAGGAATTACCACCCTCATCAGTTTCACGTGACAGAACTTCGAAAGGAACGGCTACGTTTTTCTCGCCAATACCGAGAAAACCGCCAACGCCGATAACGGCAGAAGCGACGCGACCTTCGCTATCGAAAACCAAATCGTTCACGTCGCCCAAATCTTCCTTGGCGCCGTTACGAACTTTCTCGCCGATCAAAGCGCTCGCCAGGACTTCTCCCGTTGCCTGGCTTGGAATGAATGCGACGCCCGGAGCCGGTGCACCTGACTGAGCGTATGCAAAGGTTGCTCCGCCAGCCATAAATGCCGCGATCAAGGCGGCGCTTGCAAAATTCTTCATATCAA
>JBGSLP010000292.1:0-3288 GCA_041740655.1 Alphaproteobacteria bacterium | reverse complement strand
ACCCTCAAGCTGTTTTATGAAGAATGCTTCGTAATTCATGTTCCCTCCACCCGCCGATCTTATATCGAGTTTTTTCTGTAAAACGCCCTGTAAACAATTGACGCAGCGCGCAGAGCGGAAGGCAGTCGTGGCTCGGAACGCGAATTCATACGGAATCTCTCCATAAGATGTACAATAAAAGTGACAACTTTTGTTGTCAACTAAACCTTACACCCGTGATGCAAAACGTCTCGATTCAGATGGCATAGAAAGGTTCGAATGTGGCTCCAGTACGACTCTTTCGACGGCGGGGGATGTTGCGTTTCCGGATTTTGCTTCTTTTTTCTTCGCGCGTGACGCCAACGCCCATCTCCACAGCGCGGCGTCCTGTATCGGGAGCACCATGAACCAGTGCTCAAGGACAGCGAGCGCCATGAGCGCGCCGACGAGCAGGTAAGCGGCCGCCTCAAAAGACGAGGTCTGCGCATGCGCTGCGAGGGCGAAAAGCTGCACGGTAACCGCGGTCGCAATAGTGACGGAGAATGGAAACAGCAGGTTCATAGGTTTGTTTTTGAAGTAGGACTTCAGAAACTGAAGGTTCTCGGGGAGGAACTCCTCAGTGAGATTGGGCACGCCGAAGAAAATGTTCAGCTTCGCCGAAATGCGCATCGTCCAGAGGGCGACGTATGTCCACGCGGCCACCTGATTTTCCGCACCCCATGAGAGCGAGATGATGAGGGCGCCGGTGACCAGGATAGCCAGTTCGTGATGAATGAGCGTCTGGCTTGCATACAGGAAGCGCCGCCATTCGCTGCAATCCGTCGGGCAATCCGTGCGGCGCGACCCGGTGATGAAGCCCATGAGAAAGCTCATCTCGTTCCAGCCCCATAGGAGGAGCCCGCATGTGAACGCGATGTAAGCGCCCGTCACCGAGGTGTCAGAACCAGATGCGACGATGCCGTAAAGGGAGGCGGCTGCGACGACGGTCGCTCCGAGCATGCTCCAGCGGAAGGTGCGACTTGGAAGCCCATCGAGGTAGATCACCGCCCCTGTGCTGAACCACCAGATGAACAGCGCAAAGGCGATGGGCGAAGCATATTCCAACACAGCGTTCGCCTCTTAAGCTACCAGGCGGGGGACAACCGCACGCTGGCCGGGATTTCGTTGTGGATTGGCCGCATGAAATAAAGCCGGGCGAAATTGTAGGCGACGGCGCTTTTCAGGCTCTGCCGCCGCACCCAACCGCCGACGCCGGGCGCTTTTTTCGCAACGTCAATTGCCTCGGCGATCAGCCTCAGCTTTTCAAGACGCGCGCGGAATGCAGGGTTGTCGATGTCGAGCTCGACGGGGAACACCTGCCGCGAGATGTCCGTGGTGATGCGGAAAACCTTGTAGTCATAATCGGTTGGATCGACGCCGAGCGCTTTGTGGAATTCGGGCCGCTGATGGTCGCGCACATACATGGTCGCGAAAACGGCGAGCAGGAAGAAACGCACCCAGAGCTTGTTCGCGCCAGTAAGCAGTTGCGGGTTGGCGCGCATGAGAAGCGCGAACGCCTCGCCATGGCGGAACTCGTCGTTGCACCACTCCTCGAACCATTTGAAAATCGGATGGAAGCGCTTGTCCGGATGCTTCTCCAGATGGCGGAAAATGGTGATATAGCGCGCATAGCCGATTTTCTCGGACAGGTAGGTCGCATAGAAGATGAATTTCGGCTTGAAGAACGTGTATTTCTTCGACTTGGTCAGAAATCCGAGGTTCACGCCGATGCCAAGCTCCTTGAGCGCATCGTTGATGAACCCGGCGTGACGCGCCTCGTCGCGGCTCATATAGGTGAAAAGCTCGATGATGTCGGGGTTTTTGCCGCGTTTTTTCATCTCGGCGTAAAGCACGCAGCCCGAAAATTCGGCGGTGAGCGAGGACACCAGAAAATCGATGAACTCCTTTTGCAGGCCCGGCGGAAGGTCGGAGAGCGAAATCTTGTTCCATTCCTCGTTGCGCTTGAAATGGCGGCGATTCGGATCGCTTTTCATTTCAGCGATGAGCTGGTCCCATTCGGCGCGCACGGACGAAACGTCAACTTTGTCCAGTTCGTCGAAATCGGTCGTATAGAAGCGAGGGGACAACGGAGTGTCCTCGACGGCCGCTCGCGTGGTCTCGTTGATGATGTGACTCGCCGCAACATGAGGTATTGGAGCGTTCATAATTCTCTCTTTTCCGAAAAACTGAATTCGCAGAGTTCCATGAACTCAAGATCGCCTGTCATCCGCGTCCAGATACGCTCCACCAGCGTGGCGCGTATCACCGTCGCTTGACGATTAATCACCATTTTCTCGCCGTATGGAACCCTAATAGGCGCGCCGTGGACGATAACTTCGTCGCCCGGCCGAATTTTGATCCCGTCGGGCAACTCGACATGCGCGTGCAGGCTCTCAAACGTATGGGAAACCTCGACCGTGCACGGCGTCTCGATGCGCGTGCGGGACAGCAACTCACCAATCATTTCGTCGCTCCATTGGCGCTCATGAGGTAAGCGATCGAGCGGGCGTTATCCTCGCCGAAAGCGCGCAGGTTGACGCGCTTGCCGGTGGAGGGATCTTCAAGGGACACTGTGCCGTCCGACCATGCCGTGAGGCGGAAGGGAGGCTCGGAGCCAATGTTCTGCAACCGGCGTTGACGCGCGAGCGAGCGCATCGTCACCCGCATGAAGCCGTTCTGCCCCGGCGGCACAACGTCGATTGCAGAGCCGGTCGCCGCATCCTTGATCTCGATCGCGCCATCGGGCAGATCGACGAACTGGAGGTCGCGCGTCTGCCGTGGCTCGGCTTTCTCGCGCACCGTCGGGTCACGCTCGCTGAATTTCGAAACGCCGACGATAAAGACCGCGAACACGACGAGGCCCAGCGCGCCGTAAAGCGGCAAGGTCGGAAACGGCGGCTTTTTCTTTGCGCTATTCATGCGAAGTCCTTCTTAGGCTGCGGCCATATTGCGTGTCGTGGAGCCGACGACCCGCAATTTACCGCGAACCTCTCCGGATGCAACTGCTTCGTCATCCGTCCGTGCGGAGTCAATATATGCCGAAAGCGCCGCTGACAGGATGGCCGCAACATTCGCCGCGTCAGGTACGCACCGTAGCATGGGTTCCGGCTTTGCCAACCGCCATGGTCGGGCATGCGGCCACAAATGCATGTAGGCAACCTTGCCGTCACCATTCAGCGTTAGTGGTATGTCGCCGGTTCCGTCGGGATAAGTCCGAAGGCCAGCGGCGGTTACGACCTTGTATGGCAGGTTCACGTTCTTGGAAATGGC
>JBGSLP010000291.1:0-2173 GCA_041740655.1 Alphaproteobacteria bacterium | reverse complement strand
CTACAGGCGCTGGCGATCCTGCCGCCGCATGACGTCGTTGTTTTCCTCGATGCTGACGCAAGCGACCGACCGGAGGATATCTCGCTATTGCTCGCTCCAATCGCTGAGGGCGCCGCCGATTTCGTGCTCGGTTCGCGCACTTTGGGGCCGTGTGAGCGCGGCGCGCTGACCCTTCAGCAACGTGTCGGCAACCGGCTGGCGTGCTTCCTCATCCGCATGCTTTGGGGCGAGCGGTTCACCGATCTGGGACCGTTTCGCGCCATCACGGCTCCGGCTCTGGCCAGCCTCCAGATGGCGGATCAGAATTTCGGCTGGACGGTCGAGATGCAGATACGGGCTGCCAAACGCGGCCTGCGCTGCCGGGAAATCCCCGTCACGTATCGGCGGCGGATCGGGCGGTCCAAGGTTTCGGGCACGATCATGGGGACGATCAAGGCGAGCGGGAAAATTCTCTACATCATCGGGCGGGAGGCATTGCAGTCTGTCGCCGTGTTTAAAGAATCCCGCTCACTTGCCCGTGAGCGTTGAAACATATCCTGTGCTTGGCCGAAGAGTTATTGAGACGACAAACTCTAAATTCAGGTCAGTCACATGCAACATGAACGTATTGACGCCACCACGGTAGCAACGCCCCACGGGAGCGAGCGGATTAAGGCTGACCTCTGCATCATCGGCGGGGGATCGGGCGGCTTGTCGGTTGCCGCCGGCGCCGCGCAGATGGGCGCCCGCGTGGTGCTCATCGAAAAAGGCGAAATGGGGGGCGACTGCCTCAATACAGGCTGTGTGCCCTCGAAGTCGCTGATTGCCGCTGCGCATATGGCGCGTGCGCCGAGAGTCAGCGCGCAGTTCGGCGTCGACCTGCCGCCCGCGTCGGTAGATTTCGCACGCGTGCACCGGCATGTTCATGATGTGATCGGCGCGATTGCGCCCCACGACAGCGTGGAGCGATTCGAGTCGTTTGGCGTCACGGTGATCAAGGAGAAGGGCGCGTTCATCTCCCGCACCGAAGTGCAGGCGGGGCGCTTTATCATCAAGGCCCGGCGGCTTGTTATCGCCACGGGTTCGACCGCCGCCGCGCCGCCCATCGCTGGTCTTGAAGCCGCCGGGTATCTGACAAACGAAACGATTTTCAACCTGACAGAGCTGCCCGGACACCTCGTCATCATAGGCGGCGGGCCTATCGGTATCGAGATGGCGCAGGCTTTCCGGCGGCTCGGTTCGCAAGTGACCGTGGTCGAGCGCCTGGGCATTCTCGCAAAGGACGAGCCGGAGGCCGTCGATGTCGTACGGGCGGCGCTTGTCTCAGATGGTGTGGTCCTCATGGAGCGCACCGGCATAACATCGGTGGCGAAATCCGGAGGGGCGACGGAGATTCATGTCGAACGTGACGGGGTCAAAACCACACTAACGGCAACTCATTTGCTGGTGGCCGCTGGTCGCAAGCCCTCCATTGGCGGCTTGAACCTTGAGGCGGCAGGCATTGCCTCCAGCGCGAAAGGCATCACGGTTGACGCCCGGCTCCGCACCTCCAACACGCGCGTCTTCGCAATCGGCGACTGCGCAGGCGGCCCGCAATTCACACATGTCGCGGGCTATCACGCCGGGATCGTCATCCGGAACGCCCTTTTCGGCATGCCTGCCAAAGTCGATTACAGCACGTTGCCGTGGGTCACGTATACCGATCCCGAACTGGCGCATGTCGGACTGACCGAAGCCGAGGCGCGCGAGGCCGGGCACGATCCGAAGTTGCTGACCTGGCAATTCAAGGATAATGACCGCGCGCAAGCGGAGCGCCGCACCGAAGGCATGGTGAAAATCGTCCTTTCGGCGAAGGGCAAGGTTCTGGGCGCAACCATCGTCGGCGCTCACGCAGGGGAGCTTATCCTCACCTGGGGTCTCGCGATTTCTGCGAAGTTAGGCATTTCCAAAGTCGCCAGCCTGATCGCGCCGTATCCGACCCTTTCGGAGGTCTCACAGCGCGCGGCTGGCAGCTATTTTACGCCGAGCCTGTTCAATCCGAGAACGCGCAGTCTCGTCCGCCTCATTCAGCGCATTCTCCCTTAAGCGATCCATAGGAGCGACCCCATGCCGTCTATTTTGAAGAACCGCAAGCTATGGCTCGTTGCAGCTGCTGTTGCAGCCATCATCGCCGCAAGGGCGACCGGCGTGACGG
>JBGSLP010000290.1:0-2562 GCA_041740655.1 Alphaproteobacteria bacterium | reverse complement strand
GACCAGCTCGACACGCCCCTGCCCCGCTCCGCCGCGCTGAACGGCGAGTTCAAATATTCGGTGCCCGCGTCGAACATCACGCCGCGGCAATATACGAAAATGGTGGCTCGCGCGAAGGAGTATATCGCCAGCGGAGACGTGTTTCAGGTCGTGCTCAGCCAGCGCTTCAGCGCGCCGTTCGAGTTGCCGCCCTTTGCGCTTTACCGAGCGCTGCGCCGGGTCAACCCCTCGCCATACCTCTATTTTCTCAATTTCGGCGAGTTTGCCGTCGCCGGGTCCAGCCCGGAAATTCTTGTGAAGGTCAAGGACGGGAAAGTGACGATCAGGCCAATCGCAGGCACGCGGCCTCGCGGCGCAACGCCCGAGGAGGACGACCGGCTGTCCGAAGAGCTGCTCGCCGATGAAAAGGAACGCGCCGAGCATCTCATGCTGGTCGATCTGGGCCGCAACGATGTTGGCCGCGTGTCGCAGACCGGCAGCGTGCGGGTGACCGACAGCTTTTTCCTCGAATATTACAGCCAAGTGATGCACATCGTATCGAACGTCACCGGCGACCTCGCCGCGCCGCACGACTCCATCGATGCACTCATGGCGGGTTTTCCGGCGGGCACGGTTTCAGGCGCGCCTAAAGTACGGGCGATGGAGATCATCGACGAGCTTGAGCCGGAAAAGCGCGGCCTTTACGCCGGATGCGTCGGCTATTTCTCGGCGGCGGGCGAGATGGACACCTGCATCGTGCTGCGCACATCGCTCATCAAGGACGGCAAGATGCATGTGCAGGCGGGCGCTGGCATCGTCGCCGACAGCATCGCCAAAAACGAGCAGGCCGAGTGCATAGACAAGGCCAAGGCGCTGTTCAGAGCGGCCGAGGAAGCCGTGCGCTTCGCCAGCCAGCCCAGGCGCGGGCAGTAATAGTGCGCGACTTGGTTTTGCAGTGTCGTCATTGCGAGGCCATTTGGCCGAAGCAATCCACGACCCCTGACGATGGATTGCTTCGCGACGCTCGCAATGACAGTTGCGGAAACAGGGCGCTATGAAAACGGTCAGCATATTCCGACACGCGAAATCCAGTTGGGACGATGACAAGCTGAAGGATTTCGACCGTCCGCTGAGTACCCGAGGCGAGAAGGCGGCGGCGCGCATGGGCGCATATATGAGAGCGGAGAATATCGCGCCGGATGTGATTTTATGCTCGTCCGCCGTGCGAACCCGGGCGACCCTGCGACTGGCGCTAAAAAAACTCGACAACGAGCCTGCAACGCATTTCGAGGACGCGCTTTATCATGCGGGCGCCGGGGCGATGCTGACCATGTTGCGCACCCTGCCGGAGACCATCGGGCATGTGATGATCGTCGGGCATAACCCGGGCCTTCATGCGCTGGCGCTTGACCTGTTCGGCTCGGGCGAGCGCGATGACGCCCTTGCTCTCGCGCGCAAATTCCCCACCGCCGCGCTCGCGCAGATCGAGTTCGATATTGCGGAATGGCGCCGCCTCGGCGTCGGCGACGGGCGCCTCACGCGCTTCGTGACGCCAAAAACGCTTGGTTATGCATAGAGATGGCAGTGGACGCCGCCCCCTGATTTTGCTTAGATCATGGATTACATAAACAAGAATAACCGGGCGATAGACCGCCGTAGGCCAGCCAGCAATGATCACTCTCATCGATAACTACGACAGCTTCACTTACAATCTCGTCCATTATTTCGGCGATCTGGGCGTTGATTGCCGCGTCTATCGCAACGACCAGATCAGCGTGGAGGCGGTGTTCGCGGAAAGCCCGAAGGCGATCGTCATGTCGCCGGGGCCGTGCGATCCGGATCAGGCTGGCATCTGCCTCGATCTGGTGCAGGCGAACCGGACCCGCGGCGTGCCGCTGCTCGGCGTCTGCCTCGGCCATCAGACCATCGGCCAGGCCTATGGCGGGCGCGTCATCCGTGCACCCAAGTTGATGCACGGCAAGCTTTCGGCCATCCACAACGAAGGCGTCGGCCTCTTCCATGGCCTGCCAGCCGAGTTCATGGCGACACGCTATCACTCCCTGATTGTCGAGGCCGATACGCTGCCGGACTGCCTCATCCCCACCGCGCACACCGCCGACGGCCTGATCATGGCGATGCAGCATGCCGACGAGCCCGTGTACGGCGTGCAGTTCCACCCGGAAAGCATTGCATCCAATTTCGGCCACGCTATCCTCGCCAATTTCCTCAGCATGGCGCGGATCAACTGGCGTGCGACGAAATCTAGCATCGTCCTTCCGCAGTTGACGCGCGACGGCGCGCTCTCGCACGCGCACCCATGACCGCATTCACGAATGAATTTCGGCCATTCCTTGAAATCGCCGCGTCCGGACGAAGCCTGACGGCGGACGAAGCCGCAGGCGCGTTCGATCTCATGATGGCGGGCGACGTGTCGGCCCCGGTCATGGCAGGCTTTCTGATGGCCCTGCGCGCGCGCGGCGAAACGGCCGACGAAATTCTGGGCGCGGCGCGGACGATACGCTCACGCATGCTGCGCGTCGAGGTTCCCCGTGATGCGGTGGATATCGTCGGCACCGTGATCGA
>JBGSLP010000289.1:0-5837 GCA_041740655.1 Alphaproteobacteria bacterium | reverse complement strand
CAGGTCGAGCGTGAGATCGAGAAAAAGATCACCGCCAAGGCGCAGGAGCAAGGCGTCGAGATCACGCAAGGGCAGACGCTTCAATCCGTGCGCGATTCCATGCGCGCCCTCATCCTCGTGCGCGCCCATCGCGTCCGAGGTCACCTGATTGCCGACCTCGACCCGTTGAAAATCACCGAACGCAAACAGCATCCCGAATTGCAGCCGGAGACCTACGGCTTCGGCCCGGACGACATGGACCGGCCGATTTTCATCGACAAGGTGCTGAGCAAAGAGACGGCAACGATGCGCGAAATCCTCGCGCTTCTGCGCCGCACCTATTGCGGCACAACGGGCTATGAATACATGCACATTTCCTCGCCGGAGGAGAAGGCCTGGATTCAGCAGCGCATTGAAGGTCAGGATAACGACATCGAGTTCTCGGAACTCGGCAAGAAGGCCATTCTATCGAAGCTGATGGAATCGGAAACCTTCGAGCGGTTTCTCGACAAGAAATACACGGGCACCAAGCGCTTCGGTCTTGAGGGCGCGGAATCGGCTATCCCGGCGCTGGAGCAGATCATCAAGCGCGGCGGCCAGCTCGGCATTCGCGACATCGTGCTTGGCATGCCGCATCGCGGTCGCCTGAACGTTCTGACGAACGTGATGGGCAAGCCGTATCGCGCGCTTTTCCATGAATTCAAAGGCGGCTCCGCCAACCCGGAAGACGTGGAAGGCTCGGGCGATGTGAAATACCATCTCGGGGTTTCATCCGACCGATCTTTCGACGGAAATAACGTGCACCTCTCGCTGACCGCCAACCCGTCTCATCTTGAGATCGTCGATCCGGTCGTGCTGGGCAAGGTGCGCGCGAAGCAGGATCAGATGGGCGACAAGGAGCGCGAGAAAGTGTTGCCGTTGCTCTTGCACGGCGACGCTGCGTTCGCAGGTCAGGGCGTGGTGTGGGAGTGCTTCGGGCTTTCGGGCCTCAAAGGGCATCGCACGGGCGGCTCCATCCATTTCATCGTGAACAACCAGATCGGCTTCACCACGGCGCCGCGTTACGCACGCTCCTCGCCATACCCGTCCGATGTCGCGCGCGGCATCGAGGCGCCGATTTTCCACGTCAACGGCGACGACCCGGAAGCTGTCGTGCACGCCGCGCGCGTCGCCATCGAGTTCCGGCAGAAATTTCACAAGCCGGTCGTCATCGACATGTTCTGCTATCGCCGCCACGGGCATAACGAGGGCGACGAGCCGTCATTCACCCAGCCGCTGATGTATAAACGCATACGCGCGCACGAAACCGTCACGTCGGTTTACTCCAAACGCCTCGTCAGCGAAGGCGTTGTGACGCGAGCGCAGGTCGTCGAGATGAACGATGCCATCGTCGCGAAACTTGAGGAGGAGTTCCAGTCCGGCCAGAACTACCGGCCGAACCGCGCAGATTGGCTTGATGGCCGCTGGTCTGGCTTGCGCCAGGCCGAAGAAGGGCCCCGCCGGGGCGAGACCGGGGTTAATCTCGACACGCTGAAATCGGTTGGGCGGAAAATTACCGGTATTCCCGAGACTTTCAAGGCGCACAAGACCATCGACCGCCTGTTCGCCAACCGCCGCAAGATGATCGACGAGGGTAAGGGCGTCGATTGGGCGATGGCGGAAAGCCTTGCATTCGCCAGCCTCGTCAACGAAGGGCTGCCGGTTCGGCTTTCCGGGCAGGATTGCGAGCGCGGAACGTTCTCGCAGCGCCACGCCGTGATCATCGACCAGGAAAATGAAAAGCGCTACACGCCGGTCAACCACATCGCCAAGGGGCAGGAGGCAAAGCTGGAGGTCATCAACTCCATGCTGTCCGAGGAAGCAGTGCTTGGCTTCGAATATGGTTTCAGCCTCGCCGAGCCGAACGCGCTGGTGTTGTGGGAAGCGCAGTTCGGCGACTTCGTGAACGGCGCGCAGGTCGTCATCGACCAGTTCCTGTGTTCGGGCGAGCGCAAATGGCTTCGTATGTCGGGCCTCACGCTGCTGCTCCCCCATGGCTACGAAGGGCAAGGACCGGAGCATTCATCGGCGCGGCTGGAGCGTTTCCTCCAGCTTTCGGCGGAGGATAACTGGCAGGTCGCGAACTGCACCACGCCGGCCAACTACTTCCACATTCTGCGGCGCCAGCTTCACCGCTCGTTCCGCAAGCCGCTTATTATCATGACGCCGAAATCGCTGCTCCGTCACAAGCGCGTCGTCTCCGATCTGGAGGACTTCGGTCCGGAGTCCAGCTTCCACCGCGTGCTGTGGGATATGGCGGAAAACGGCAAAGCTGAGAAGGTGAAGCTCGTCGCCGACGATAAAATCCGCCGCGTCGTACTGTGCTCGGGCAAGGTTTATTACGACCTGTTCGAGGAGCGCGAAAGCCGTGGCCACAACGACATCTATCTGATGCGTGTCGAGCAGCTTTATCCGTTCCCGGCGCGGGCGCTGATGCAGGAACTCGGACGCTTCCCGAACGCGGAGATGATCTGGTGCCAAGAGGAGCCGAAAAACATGGGCGCCTGGAACTTCATCGAGCCGAACATCGAATGGGTGCTGGACAACATCAACGCCAAGCATCGGCGCGCGAAATATGTCGGGCGCCCGGCATCCGCATCGACGGCGGCTGGCCTGATGAGCAAGCATCAAGCGGAACTTAAAGCCTTTCTGAACGATGCCCTCACGATCGAGGCATAACGAAACAAGCATCTCCGCCCTCGCGGGGATGCACCGAACGGATATCCGCAATTGCGGGATGACAAGCAATCAAGCGCCTACGCGGGATGGATGAGATGGCGACAAATATCGTAGTGCCCACTTTGGGAGAGTCCGTCACGGAGGCGACGGTCGGCAAATGGTTCAAAAAGGCTGGCGACGCGGTGAAAGCCGATGAGGCCCTGCTCGAACTCGAAACCGACAAGGTAACGCTCGAAGTGAACGCGCCTGCCGCTGGGGTGCTGGCTGAAATCGCCGTCAAGGAAGGCGAGACCGTAAATGTCGGGGCCATTCTTGGCGCGATCGGCGACGGCGATGGGGCAAAAGCTGCTCCTGCCTCATCGAACGGCGCGGGCGTTCAGAAGGACGTGACGCCGTCCGGAGACAAAGGCGCTGGCGAGAAGGTGCTGCAGGCGAAAGCCGACGGCGCTCCGCATCAGGCCGAACAAGGCGAACCACAGCCGGAAATGAAAGCGGGCGCGGCAACCTCCAAGGTCGACGCCGACGATCTTTCGCCAGCCGTTCGCAAGATCGTGGCTGAGAAAAATATCGACCCATCGCAGGTGCAGGGCACTGGCAAGGACGGCCGCATTCTCAAAGGCGACGTGCTAAACGCCCCCGGCTCATCGGCGAACGGTGGCTCAAGCGTGGCCATGTTCCCCACAACGCAGACCGCGCAGGCTCCCGCCATCCGGGTACCGTCCGCACAGGGCGACGAGGGCCGCGAGGAGCGCGTGCGCATGACGAAGCTGCGCCAGACCATCGCGCGCCGTCTGAAGGAAGCGCAAAACACCGCCGCCATGCTGACCACCTTCAATGAGGTGGATATGTCCGGCGTGATGCACGCGCGCAATCAGTACAAGGAGCTGTTCGAGAAGAAGCACGGCGTAAAGCTTGGCTTCATGGGCTTTTTCGTGAAAGCCTGCGTGCATGCGCTGAAGGAAATCCCGAGCGTCAACGCCGAGATCGACGGCGGCGATATTATTTTCAAGAATTACTATCACATCGGCGTGGCCGTCGGCACCGAGAAGGGGCTTGTGGTGCCTGTGCTTCGCGATGCGGATCATCATTCCATCGCCGGCATCGAGAAGGCCATCGGCGAGTACGGCAAGAAAGCCCGTGACGGCAAGCTCGGCATCGAGGATATGCAGGGCGGCACCTTCACGATCTCGAATGGCGGCGTCTACGGCTCGCTCATGTCGACGCCGATCCTCAACGCGCCGCAATCCGGCATCCTCGGCATGCACAAAATTCAGGAGCGCCCGGTTGTCATCAACGGCAAGGTCGAGGTGCGGCCGATGATGTACCTGGCCCTCAGCTACGACCACCGCCTCGTCGACGGCAAGGAGGCGGTCACGTTCCTCGTGCGCGTCAAGGAGAGCCTCGAAGACCCGTCCCGCATGGTGCTCGACCTCTAAAGGCGTGAGAAGTGACCTCGAATTCCTGGAGTGATCCGAACAACCCAGATGACGAAGCCGAAGAATGGGACGAAGACGAAGCGGCTTGGCTCTTAGGTAAAATTGTTCTAGTGGGCCTGACGTACCTAAAAGCTGACGGCGAAACAGAGGATTATAAAGCTCAATATCACGGTGAAATTGTCCGCGTTGACAAAAATGAGGGTATTTTTGTTCGATGCGAGGGTGTTCATGAGGGGGAAGAGCTTTGTCTTCCACCATTATTAAGCGGATACGATCCAGCTTCACCGGGCAATTATGAGCTTCATTCAACAGGCGAGTTCGTTTTAAACCCGGACTTGACCACGAAGTGGAGGATAAAACCTCCCTATAAATCCTAGATACCGGAGTTTCGTATGGCTGACGTATATGACATGGTGGTGATCGGCACGGGGCCGGGCGGGTATGTCTGTGCGATCCGGGCGGCGCAACTCGGGCTTAAGGTTGCGGTGGTCGAAAAGCGCGCCACGCATGGCGGTACGTGCCTGAACGTGGGCTGCATCCCGTCCAAAGCGCTGCTGCACGCCTCCGAACTATATGAGGAAGCGGGTCACGGCTTTGCGGCCATGGGGATCAAGGTCAAGCCGGAACTCGACCTCGCCAAAATGCTCGCCTTCAAGGATGAGGGCGTCAAAGGCAACGTACAGGGCGTCGAATTTCTGCTGAAGAAAAACAAGATCGACGCTTTCCACGGCGCGGGCTGCATCTCCGCCCCCGGCAAGGTGGACGTAACGCCGCTCAACGGCGGCGAGGCCAAAACGCTTGAGGCGAAATCCATCGTCATCGCCACCGGTTCAGACGTCATCCGGCTGCCCGGCATCGAGATCGACGAGAAGCATGTCGTGTCATCAACGGGCGCCTTGGAGCTTTCCGAGGTGCCGAAGAAACTGCTGATCGTCGGCGGCGGCATCATCGGGCTGGAGCTTGGCAGCGTGTGGCGGCGGCTCGGCTCTGAGGTGCTGGTGGTCGAATATCTCGACCGCATCATTCCGGGCATGGACGGCGAAGTCGCCAAGCAGTTCCAGCGCATCCTTGACAAGCAGGGCGTGAAATTCAAACTTGGGCACAAGGTGACTGCGGTCGAGAAGTCCGCGAAAGGCGTCGTCGCCGTCATCGAGCCGGCTCAGGGCGGAGCGCCGGAGCGGATCGACGCGGATGTGGTGCTCGTCGCCGTCGGTCGCACGCCCTATACGGAAGGGCTTGGGCTTGAGGACGTCGGCGTGAAGCTCGACAACAAGCGCCGGATCATGGTGGACGCGCATTACAAAACCAGCGTCGATGGCGTTTATGCAATCGGCGACGTCATCGCCGGACCGATGCTCGCCCACAAGGCGGAGGACGAGGGCGTGGCGCTCGCCGAAATTCTGGCCGGGCAGGCGGGGCATGTGAATTACGATGTCATCCCGAACGTCGTTTACACCTATCCGGAAGTCGCCAGCGTCGGCAAAACCGAGGAAGAACTGAAAGAAGCGGGCGTCGCCTACGCCAGCGGCAAATTCCCCTTCACCGCCAATGGCCGCGCCAAGGTCAACCGCACCACGGAAGGCTTCGTGAAAGTGCTGGCCGACGCGACAACCGACCGCGTGCTCGGCGTCCACATCGTCGGCCCGGATGCAGGCACCATGATCGCGGAGGCGGCGGTGCTGATGGAGTTCGGCGGCTCGGCGG
>JBGSLP010000288.1:0-6040 GCA_041740655.1 Alphaproteobacteria bacterium | reverse complement strand
TCGGGCGAGGAGGCGTTCAGGCTCATGCGCGCCGCGCGGCATGGCGATGGATGGTCGCAGGAATTCGTTATCGGACTGCCCGCATGGCCGCTGCAAAATTTGCACGTCAGCGTGCGCCCCATGCGGATTTCGACGCGCGGCAAGGGCGGCAATTTTCTCGTCTGGCGCATCGTCGACGTGACCCAGGACCGGATCAAGCTGCGCGCCGCGAAAAAGCAGGCGGAGTTTGCCGGCGTGGCGCTTGGCAGGCTCGACATCGGCCTCGCCGCGATAAATCGCTCCGGCGGGATCGAGTATATGAACTGCGATCTGGCTAAACTGCTCGATATTTCGCAGGAGGGGGCGCAGACGCTTAATTTCTTCGACCTGTTGCCTCAGGGGCCTTCCAGCATTGCGGAAAGGTTTAACTTCGCCGAGCCGTTCTCTGCGCCAAAGGTCAAGAAGCTTGATTTGCTGCGCCGCGATGGCGTCGCGACGCCGGTCCTCATGCATTATAAGATAGCGCAATTCGAGGGCGATGAAGAGCCAAAGCTCGTTGCGGTTTTCCATAGCCAGCATCAGGAGCAATCCGAGAGCGATCGGACTGAGTTCGGCTCCGAGTTTGCCGAAGTTTTCGATGCGGCGCCGATTGCGATGGGAACGGTGACAGCGGCCGGGGAGCTGGTTTCAGCCAACCCCAGCCTTGTTCATCTGCTCGGGCTGACCTCGAGCATCGGCGATTCGCCGACGGCATCCATTCTCGAACTCGTGGCGGAGAAATCACGGGCGCCGCTGGTCAAGGCGCTGGGCAAAGCTGCCGCGAACAAGCCCGGTTCTCCGCCGGTTTCCATCGCGCTCGCCGCCGACCCGCAGCGCACCGGCAGGCTCTATGTCTGCCCGGCGCCACGCACAGGCGCCAATAAGGGTGACCGCGGCGCGTTGATTTACGGCGTCGATACCTCCGAGCAGCGCTCCTTGGAAGAGCAGATTGCGCAGAGCCAGAAAATGCAGGCTGTCGGTCAGCTTGCGGGGGGCGTGGCCCACGACTTCAACAATATCCTGACCGCCATCATCGGATTTTCAGACCTACTGCTCGTCAAGCACAGGCCCGGCGATCCTGCGTTTCAAGACATCATGAATATAAAGAACAACGCCAACCGCGCGGCGGGCCTTGTCAGGCAGTTGCTCGCCTTTTCCAGCAAGCAGACGCTGCGTCCGAGCGTGCTATCGCTCACCGACGTGATCGAGGATTTGTCAGTGCTCCTCGACCGGCTGCTGGGGGAGAAAATTACATCCAAGGTCATTCACGGGCGGGATTTATGGCAGATCAAGGCGGACGAAAACCAGCTCGAACAGGTGATCATCAACCTCGCCGTGAACGCGCGCGACGCGATGGACAAGGACGGAGAGCTTACGATCCGCACGGCCAATATCAGCGAGCGCGAGGCCATGAAACTCGCGGCGTCGGGCCTGCCCCAGGGCGAATATGTGCTGTGCGAGGTGCGCGATACCGGGTGCGGAATTCCAGCCGACAAGCTGGAGAAGATTTTCGAGCCATTCTACACGACCAAGGACGTCGGCAAAGGCACGGGTCTGGGGCTTTCGACGGTCTATGGCATCGTCCAGCAGACCGGCGGGCATATCGTCGTTGAAAGCCAACTTGGCGAGGGCACGGCATTCAAGGTCTATCTGCCGCGCCATATTCCGGCGGAAACGGAGAAAACCGCTGCCCCCAAGTCCGACAAGAAGGAAAAGCCTCGCGACCTGACCGGCTCCGGAACCGTGCTGCTGGTCGAGGATGAGGAGGCGGTTCGCGCTTTTGCCTCTCGCGCTTTGGCGACGCGTGGATATCGCGTTTTGCAGGCGGTCAGCGGTCTCGACGCGCTTGAGACCATGAAGCGCCACGAAGGTGAAATCGATCTCGTCATCAGCGATGTCGTGATGCCCGAAATGGATGGGCCAGCCCTACTAAAGCGGCTTCGGGCGCAAAATCCGGACATCAAGTTCATATTCATATCGGGTTACGCCGAGGACGCATTTAAGGGCGCCATCACTGAAAACGAGCAGTTCACGTTTCTGCCGAAGCCGTTTTCGCTGAAGCAACTCGCCGCTGCGGTGAAAGAAGCGCTATCGGCGCCGGGCTGACAGGAGAGTCTTACAAATGTGCGTAAAATCCAAATAAAAGACTGTTGCGCCAAGGAACAAACTGTGCACATTTAGTTAATAACAAGTTGAATAAGCGGCGAGTCAAGTTATGTATGCAGGCTGCCGCATTCGGTATCTGAATTGGGGGAATTGGGTATATGGACAAGCAGAAAGCACTAGAGGCCGCTCTCGGCCAGATTGAGCGGAGCTTCGGCAAAGGCTCGATCATGCGGCTCGGCAAAAACGAAAAGGCCGCCGAGATCGAGGTCATTTCTACCGGTTCCCTCGGCCTCGACATCGGACTTGGCGTGGGCGGCCTTCCGCGCGGTCGCGTCATCGAGATTTTCGGCCCTGAATCATCCGGCAAAACGACGCTCGCTCTCCACGTGATCGCGGAGGCGCAGAAAAAAGGCGGCGTTTGCGGCTTCATCGACGCCGAGCATGCGCTCGATACGATTTACGCGCAGAAGCTGGGCGTTAATCTGGAAGAGATGATCATCTCCCAGCCTGACAACGGCGAGCAGGCGCTGGAAATCACCGACACGCTGGTGCGATCCGGCGCGATCGACATCATCGTCGTCGACTCGGTCGCCGCGCTGACGCCGAAAGCCGAAATCGAGGGCGAAATGGGCGATGTGCTGCCCGGCATGCAGGCGCGGCTAATGAGCCAGGCGCTTAGGAAGCTGACCGGCTCCATCTCCAAGTCGCACACGATGGTGATTTTCATCAACCAAATCCGCATGAAAATCGGCGTCATGTTCGGCAACCCGGAGACGACATCGGGCGGCAACGCGCTAAAGTTCTACGCATCCGTCCGCCTCGACATCCGCCGCATCGGCTCTATCAAGGAGCGCGACGAGGTTGTCGGAAATCAGACCCGCGTCAAAGTCGTGAAAAACAAGGTTGCGCCGCCATTCAAGCAGGTCGAATTCGACATCATGTATGGCGAAGGCATCTCCAAGGTTGGCGAACTGGTCGATCTTGGGGTCAAGGCGGGCGTTGTGGAGAAATCCGGTTCGTGGTTCTCGTATGATGGCCAGCGCATAGGACAGGGCCGCGAGAACGCCAAGCTGTTCCTGAAGCAAAACCCGAACATCGCCGCCGCCATCGAAAAGGCTGTTCGCCAAAACGCCGGTCTCATAGCCAACCAGATGCTTCAGGGCGAAGTCGCCGCCATCGAAGCCGATGCGGAGAGCGAAGGCGAGGAGCCGGAAGTCGAGAGCGTCGTCAAGCCGATGAACGGGCGGAAGCAGGCCCGCTCGTAACTGCCCAAGTCATGCGGCTCGCGTTGACATTGACGCGCGAGCCGTTCGCTTTCGCTGGACAGGCGAGTCCGCGCGCTTTAGACCAAGCAACAGTTGGAAAATGCCGCTCCGCCATTGCGTCCGAGCCGATTCCAGCTTTACTAGGGACGCGCTTATTGTAGCGCTTTTCGATGGCGCGATAAATTCATGACCCGCATTAACGACGTCCGCTCGACATTCCAGCAGTTTTTCAAACGCAACGGCCACGAGATTGTGGAATCGAGCCCGCTGGTGCCGCGTAACGATCCAACGCTCATGTTCACCAACGCGGGCATGGTGCAGTTCAAGAACGTGTTCACCGGCGTTGAATCGCGCCCTTACAAACGGGCGGTCACGGCGCAGAAATGCGTGCGCGCGGGCGGCAAGCACAACGATCTAGACAATGTCGGCTATACAGCGCGCCACCACACCTTTTTCGAGATGCTCGGCAATTTCTCATTCGCCGACTATTTCAAGGACGTGGCGATTGAGCTTGCCTGGAATCTCGTCACCAAGGAATTCGGTCTCGACAAAAAACGGTTGATCGCCACGGTCTACTCCGAGGACGAGGAAGCCGCCGCACTTTGGAAGAAAATTGCGGGGCTACCGGAGTCGCGCATCATCCGCATTGCAACTTCTGACAATTTCTGGGCGATGGGCGACACCGGCCCGTGCGGCCCATGCTCCGAAATATTTTTCGACCACGGCGACAAAATCCCCGGCGGCCCGCCAGGCTCGCCCGATCAGGACGGCGACAGGTTCATCGAAATCTGGAACCTCGTGTTCATGCAGTTCGAGCAGCTCGGCCCGAACGAGCGCATCGCGCTGCCCAAGCCGTCCATTGACACAGGCGCCGGGCTGGAGCGCGTCGCGGCCGTACTGCAAGGCAAGCACGACAATTACGAGACGGACCTGTTTCAGGCGCTGATCAAGGCGTCCGCCGAGGCGACGGGCGTCGCGCCGGAGGGCAAGCACAAGGTCAGCCATCGCGTCATCGCCGATCACCTGCGTTCGTCGAGCTTCATCATTGCCGATGGCGTGCTGCCGTCAAACGAGGGGCGCGGATATGTGCTCCGCCGCATCATGCGCCGCGCGATGCGCCACGGCACGCTTCTCGGCGCAACCGAGCCGCTGATCTACAAGCTTGTGCCCGCGCTCATCCGCGAAATGGGGCAGGCTTATCCGGAATTGATCCGCGCCGAGGCTCTCATCACCGAAACGCTGAAGCTTGAGGAAACGCGCTTCCGCAAGACGCTCGATCGCGGCCTCGTGCTGCTCGACGAGGCGTCGGCGGGCATGAAATCCGGCGCGGCGCTGCCCGGCGAGGTCGCCTTCAAGCTATATGACACTTACGGTTTTCCGCTCGATCTTACGCAGGATGCGCTGAAGGCGCGTGGCGTCGGCGTCGATGTCGAGGGCTTCAACGCGGCCATGGCGCAGCAGCGCGCTGAAGCCCGGAAGAATTGGGCCGGCTCGGGCGAGGCCGCGACTGAAAAGGTCTGGTTCGAGTTGAAAGAACGGCTCGGCGCGACCGAATTTCTGGGCTATGCGACGGAAAAGGCCGAGGGGCAACTGGTCGCTATCGTCAAGGGCGGCAAGGAAGTCAAATCGTTGAAAAAGGGCGAGGAAGCCGCGCTGATTTTCAACCAGACGCCGTTCTATGCCGAATCCGGCGGTCAGACCGGCGACACCGGGGTCCTGCGCATCGGCAAAAGCGGGGCGTTTCGCGTGACGGACACCAAGAAGAAACTTGGCGATCTTTTCGTGCATATCGGCATTGTAGAAAACGGCCCCATCAAGACCGGCGACGCAGCCGAACTGGAGGTCGATCACGCCCGCCGTACGGCCATTCGCGCCAATCACTCGGCGACCCATCTTGCCCACGAAGCGCTGCGGCAGGTGCTTGGCGATCATGTTGCGCAAAAAGGCTCGTCGGTCGACGACGCCCGCCTGCGCTTCGACTTTTCGCACAACAAACCGATGTCAGACGACGAGATTGCGCGTGCGGAAGATATCGCGAACGCAATCATCCTCCAGAACGAGCCGGTCGTCACGCGGCTCATGCAGGTGGACGAGGCGATCGAGTCCGGGGCGATGGCTCTGTTTGGCGAGAAATATGGTGATGAGGTTCGCGTTGTATCGATGGGCCTCGCGCTTGATGCGTCCAAGCCGGGCAGAAGCTATTCCGTCGAGCTCTGCGGCGGCACGCATGCGGCCCGCACTGGCGATATCGGCCTGATCAAGATTTTGAGCGAGTCCGGCGTTTCAGCCGGGGTGCGCCGCATCGAAGCTGTAACCGCCGAGGTCGCCAGACGCCATCTCAGCGCGCAGGACGCGCGCATGCGCGAGGTCGCCGATCTCCTGAAAGCGAAACCGGACGATGTACAGGCGCGTCTGAGCGCGCTTATCGACGAGCGCAAAAAGCTGGAGCGCGAACTCGCGGACGCACGCCGGAAAATCGCCATGGGCGGCAACGGCGCGGCCCGTGACGCGGACGACGGCATTCGCACGATCGGCGCGGTTAAGCTGCTGGGCCGGACGGTGCATGGCATCGCGCCCAAGGATTTGCGCGGCCTTGTCGATGACGGCAAACGCCAAGTCGGCTCGGGAGTGGTCGCCATTGTCGGCGTGAC
>JBGSLP010000287.1:0-4621 GCA_041740655.1 Alphaproteobacteria bacterium | reverse complement strand
CAACTGGGGGGATGGAAATATTGATGTTTTCGGATTTTATGCAGCACTTTCAGGAGAGATTTCAGTTTACGCGCCCCATACACTTCACAGTGATGCCTAGAATTACGCCCATTCGCATTGAATAGGTATTTCTGCATCTAGCTCTCCATGTGCGTGGATATACCGTGGCGGCTATAGATGTGGAGGACGTCGCCATGGCGGATATAGGAGGCCCTTCGGCTCCCAGCCCATTACCGCATCCGCGGGAGACAAATTGTGAATGAGTGTTTTGCTGAGCCAGATCAGAGATTTGCGTCGGCAAAATTTCGATCATCAACCGTAATCCACGCCAGATGGCGGTTTACGAGAGGCGCCCAACCCGGGCAACTCCCGGTTTCATGCGGCATTCGTCTAATGAAGGTAACTTTTTTACAGGGCACAACCTGAAATCGTTAACCTCAATTAGGAGTATACCACGATTCGTATTGTCTGCCCAAAAGTATTAACGAATTATGAATAAGGGCCGCGCGATGCTTGCCATGCGCGGCCCTGTTGCATTTTTGACGAGCCCGAAGGTCTATTGAGCCCTGGGACTTTCAGCGGCGGAGGCGGATTTCTGCACCGCCTTCTGCACCTTTTCGAACGCGCGAACCTCGATTTGGCGAATGCGCTCGCGGCTGACGCCGAATTCCTCCGACAACTCCTCAAGCGTCATCGGATCGTCCACAAGCCGGCGCGCTGCGAAAATGCGGCGCTCGCGGTCGTTGAGGCTGTCCATCGCGCTTTGAAGGTAGTTGCGGCGATGCTCAAGCTCTTCCTTGTCGACAAGTACGCTTTCCTGGCTCGCGCTGTCGTCGACCAGCCAATCCTGCCATTCGCCTCCCTCTGCATCGTTGCGCAAAGGCGCGTTCAGCGACGAGTCGCCGCCAAGACGACGGTTCATGGACACGACATCGACTTCCGGCACGCCAAGGTGCGTGGCGATTTTCGTCACCTGATCGGGTCGAAGATCGCCGTCCTCAAGCGCCTGCATCTGACCTTTCAGGCGGCGCAGGTTGAAGAACAGCTTTTTCTGGCTCGCCGTGGTGCCCATTTTCACGAGGCTCCAGGAGCGCAGGATATATTCCTGAATGGCGGCGCGAATCCACCACATGGCGTAGGTCGCGAGGCGGAAACCCTTCTCGGGATCAAACCGCTTCACGGCCTGCATGAGGCCCACGTTACCCTCAGACACGACCTCGCCAATTGGCAGGCCATAGCCCCGATAGCCCATGGCGATGCGCGCAACGAGGCGCAGGTGCGATGTGACCAGCTTCTGGGCCGCGTCCGCATCTTCATGCTCCTGCCAGCGCTTGGCGAGCATGTACTCTTCCTGCGGCTCCAGCATGGGGAAGCGGCGAATTTCTTCCAGATAGCGGGTGAGGCCGCCTGCTGCTGCGATTGATGGAACTGAAGCCATTCTAAACTCCTTCCGGTTTCAAGGCGCTTGACCGACTGCCCACTATGGCGCATGTCTGCAAGCCCACCGATTGACGATTTGTACGTAAACGCAGTCGCTTAAGATTTTATCTGGCAAGATCGCAAAATATTGATGACTGAAGCCATATCATCTGGCGGCGCCGATGAAAAACGCATCAGTTTCTTGCTTGTTGGATGCTCAAACGCCAGAGTTACCGCGTGTAACGCTTGTCTTTTCAACTTGATAATCTCAGATTGCGCCTCCTCCGGCAAGACACGAGTCTTTGATTGATAGCCGGCTCCGTAAGTCGCGTCGCCGATGATCGGGGAGCCTATTCCCGCCAGATGCACGCGCACCTGATGCGTGCGGCCCGTCTCCAGCGCGCAGGCGATCAGGCTCGCCTCCACGACGCCCGCAGCTTTCGGCGAGCCGCAGCGCAGCGTTTCAATAACCCTGTAATGTGTGATCGCCTCGCGCCCGCGTGACTTTACGACGGCCATTTTCTTTCTCTCTGTCGGGTGCCGGGCGATGAGATTGCGTATCACGCCCCCCCGTGTTTTTGGCTTCCCCCATGTAAGCGCGAGATATTGCCTTTCAAGCGCTCCTGTGCGGCCGTGATCGGCGAACTGCTCGGCCAGGTGCCGGTGCGCCTTGTCGTTTTTGGCGACCACCATCAGTCCGGTCGTATCTTTGTCGAGGCGATGCACGATTCCGGGCCGAAGCACGCCGCCGATGCCTGAAAGACTGTCACCGCAATGCGCGATGAGGGCGTTGACCAGCGTTCCATCGCGCGCGCCGGGCGCTGGATGCACCACGAGGCCCGCCTGCTTGTCGATAACGATCAGATCGCCGTCCTCGTAAACGACGTTGAGCGCAATGCTTTCGCCCTGAGGAATGGCCGGGCGCGGCGGTGGCGTTTCCAGCCGAATATTATCGCCCAGTTTGACCTTATACCCGGCGTCGGTTACGGTGCGCCCGCCTACCGAGAGACGCCCGATCTTGATGTGTTCTTGCAACTGCGACCGGCTCATATCCGGCACATGCGCCACGAGCACGCGGTCAAGCCGTTGACCGGCGTCAGCGTCTCCAGCCATAACTGCGGTTATCGAGTTCAACGTATCAACCATGGTCTTGATATATGATCAGCAATGAAGAAGCCGACTTGCAGAGCGGGTGGACACCGGGCCAGATACGGAACCTCAAAATCGCGGTCATCGGCATGGGCGTAATGCTGATCCTCGGCGTCGCCGCACTGATCATAGGGCTTTACTACCAGTCCACGCAAATGGGAACGAGCGCGCCCTCGGCGCCGGTTTCGAGTGCGCCGGGCGGGGCGGTTCAGTCGGATGTCGTCGGTATTGGAGTTGGCGCCCAGGTCGTGTCGACCCAAGTCGCAGGCGATGCAATTCTGGTCGATGTAAAACGTGGAGACGAGCGCGAGTTGCTCATTTTCTCGCTGCGAGGTGGCAAGCTACGGTCACGTACGGTCCTGAAGCCGGAGTAACTCCTAACGCAAATAACCGCAGGCGCATTCCTCTCATAGCCGCCAGAACGCCAGCTTTTTCCCTCTCAACAGTTGTTGGCGATACGACCGCACTTTTGCACAGGTTTAGTTGTGGCTGCGCAGAATTCGGACAAGATTGCGGCGGAGTTTATTGGCATGTATCCGCGTTCAGCCACGATGTTTCAGGTCCGTTGTTTGGCAACCCTCCAATTGTCCCGCGTGGCAACGCTGCGCGCCGTCACCGTCGACGATATTGCCGCGATCCGTTACGTGCATGAGGCGGCGTTTCAAAGTTATTCGGCCGAATATCATACGCCCCAAGAAATGGAGGCGTTTCTGCACATGCTGAAACACCCGGATTACGGGCTTGAAATTCTCAGCAGCCATTTGTGCGTCGCAACGATCGGGGGCGAGATCGTCGGAACGGCCGGGTGGGTGGGCGCGGACGATCGCGGCACGGCGGCGCGTTTGCGGAAAGTGTTTGTGAGGCCGATGTTCGGCGGCGCGGGGATTGGCCGGATGTTGGTCCTCGACGCGGAAACACGGGCCTCGCGCGCCGGCTTTTTCGATTTCAGCGTGCGCTCAAGCGTGTCCTCGATCGCGTTCTACAAGCGGCTCGGTTACCGCATATCCTCGCACGGCGTTTTCGCAACGCCGAACGGCGTCGATTTGCCAATCACCTATATGCGCAAGGCGGCGCAGCAGCGTCTTTCAACCGAGTATCATTGATATTTACTGTGATATGCGACGGGCGGCGAGCGCCCGGCTGAGGACGGTTACGATCTCAGTCTCGCCGCGTTCCCGCGCCTTATCGATCAGTGTCTTGTCGCCCGAGACCACCGCGCCGGGATCGGCCCCCATTTCGATCAGCGCGCTGACGAGCGGCGCATCCCCACGTGCGGCGGCGATGGCGAGCGGGGTCTGCCCGTCATTCCCCTTCATATTCATCTGCGCGCCCAGCGACACCAACAGGCGAATGACCTTGATCATCCCTTTTTTGTCAGGGGCGTCGATCGAATGCTCTACCGCCGCAAGCAACGGCGTTGTCCGCAAGCCATCGTCAGCCTGCGCATTGGCGTCCGCACCGCGCCCGATGAAAAGCGGAATGATCCGCTCCGCGTCGCGCATTTGCACGGCGTAGTGGAGAGGCGTCCGGCCGAAGATATCGCGCGCCGCGACATTGGCCCCGCCCTGTACAAGAATACGCGCCATCTCGTAAGTTTCCGCCGCCATCAACGGCGTCATACCCGACAGCGGTTCGACAATATTGAGATTTGCGCCCTCTTTCACGAGGCGGCCGAGCCATGCCGGATTTTCCAGCGACATCGCGTACCAGATCGACTGATCCGCAGTTAATCCCTCGCCTTGAACAGGCGCCAGATCATCCGCGGCGGAAACTGGGCTGGTATGCCAACCACAAAGCAGAACAATCGCCAAAAGTAATAATTGAGTACGAATTTTCCTCAAAACACTTCTTTTGGGGTTATTGCTCCGCAATCTGAGATTGTGATGTGCCATAAACGCGCAATGCTCCGAAAGCTGCCTTATTCATATCGCGTTTTGGACGCGTTTTCTACCCGCAACCTTGAATATTGCCAGAATTGTCGACTGTAAAAGCTTCAGGAAACCAGACCCGAGAGCCTGTCGGAAGCTTTCTTGCGTCCGATGAGAGGAAGCAA
>JBGSLP010000286.1:0-2803 GCA_041740655.1 Alphaproteobacteria bacterium | reverse complement strand
CCGGGGCCCGTGCCTCAATAGCGCACCTCAGACGCCATTCCGAGATCGTGGCAGGACGGTTGCGAGTTCGTTCGCGTCGGTTATCGGAAGCGAGCAGGTCTGGCCCACGCAGACATAGGCTGTAGCCTTTCCTCCTATTGCCGCTTTTCCGGCTGCGGGCGATGACGCGGGGATCGTTTCGTCGCTGCGATAGGTATGCAGAATGGCGCCGGGCGCGGAGGAGCGCATCAGAGCGTTCCGCATTGCGGTCATGCTCGCCTCGTCCTCCGCGCCCGTGATTACGATCAGCGTTGGTTCGATAACGTCGATCAAGGCATTTAAAAATCCGCAGTGATTGACGAAACGCTGGGCAACCAACCCAGAAAACGCCTCATAGAGTTTTTGCGCGCGTGAGCGATACGCCTCGTCGCCGGTGAGCAGATAGAGCGCGTTGAGGTTCGCCAGCATGATGGCGTTGGCGTTTGGCGTCGCGTCGTCGTGGGCGGCAAGCGTCCGGATCATCACATCAGTCGTGTCGTCCGCCGAGAGATAATATCCGCCTTTCTCAGCCGTGTAGCGCTCATCCATGACCTTCGCCCACTTCGCGGCGTCGGCGAGGAATGAGGCGCCGCCCGTCGCCTGCTGGAGCGCGATCGCGGCGGCGATCATGTTGGCGTAGTCGGTCGCAACCCCCGGCGTTTTTGCCTGGCCCGCGCGGTAGCTGTGCATCAGGCGGCCCTCCTTGAGCATCCGAACCTTGACGAACTCGTACGCGCCGGTCGCCATAGCGATCCATTCGGGTTTCTCGAACGCCTCCCCGGCTTTGGCAAGCGCGGTGATCATCAAACCGTTCCAGTCCGCCAGAACCTTGTCGTCCCAGCTCGGGCGTTCGCGTAGGGCGCGCTTCGCCAGCAGGTTGGAGCGCATGCCATGGAGGCGCATCTCGTCGGCGTCCTCAAGCATGTCGAGACTGTGAAGCCGGTTCGGTATGTTTGAGTGCTCCCAGTTGCCCTCGGCGGATATGTCGTAAATTTTGCAGAAGAATTCGCCGTCTTCCTCACCCAGAGCCTCGATGATTTCATCGCGGCTCCAGACATAAAACTTACCCTCGACGCCTTCGGAGTCCGCGTCGAGCGCGGATGCAAAGCCCCCGTCAGGCGCGTTCATTTCACGGCTGAGCCACTCGACCGTCTCGGCGATGCGGACGGCGAGCAGCGGCGTGCGGCGCTCCTTCCAGACCTCGGTCATGATGTCTATGAGCTGCGCGTTGTCGTAGAGCATCTTCTCGAAATGCGGGACCAGCCAGCGTGCGTCTACCGAGTAGCGCGAAAAGCCACCGCCGATATGGTCGTAAATGCCGCCATGGCAGATATGCAGCAGCGTTTTCTCGACCGCGTCGGTGCAGGGCACGCTGCCGAAACGTAACCCCGCCTTCCAGACGAAATTCAGGATGCTGCAATTGGGAAACTTGGGCGCGCCTTGAAGGCCTCCGTGGACCGGGTCAAACGCCGTCGCCATCCGGTTCGCCATCTCGGAGATTATGGGCATGGTGATCGCGGCGGGCGCCGCTGAAGCTGTCTCGCGCAGCGCCTTCCCGAGCGCGCCGGTATTGGATTTGATCTTGTCGGGCTCGTCGTGAAAAACCCTCGCGATCTCAGTCAGCACGTGCGGGAAACTGGGGCGGCCGAAACGCGGCTCGGGCGGAAAATACGTGCCTCCCCAGAATGGCTCCGCGTCAGGCGTGAGAAACATTGTCAGCGGCCATCCGCCCTGCTCGCCGAGATGATGAAGCGCGGACATGTAAAGCGCGTCGACATCCGGCCGCTCTTCGCGGTCGACTTTGATATTGACGAACAGCTCGTTCATGAGCGCCGCAATCGACGGGTTTTCGAAACTCTCGTGCGCCATCACGTGGCACCAGTGGCATGCCGCGTAACCGATAGACAGCAGCACCGGCTTGTTTGCGGCCTTCGCCTCCGCCAGCGCCTCGGGCCCCCATGGACGCCAGTGCACGGGGTTATCCTTGTGCTGCAGGAGATACGGGCTCGTTTCGTCAGCGAGCAAATTCTGTGACATGGGCTGACCTCGGTTTGTTGAAGCTTCCTGTGAATAGGACTTTGACTTGCAACGTGCAAATGCGGCTATCGTTTCCGTATCAGGGCGCACGAAGCTACGGCAAGGGCCAGCGAAACCAACGCGGGAATAGCCCAGGCGAATCCGCTGGTCGTCTAGACTTCGCCGGACCCGTCCGGATCGTAGCACCGCCCGAGTTCGTTGAAACAGTCGAGCGAGGCGTAGTATCGGGTATAAAACGCCCAGGCGAATATCGCGGTCGCCGCCGCGAACACGAAAACGCAGACGACGCGCACGGCAAGCAAGGCTCGTCGGATTGCCATGCATTACCCCGGATGATAGCTAGGCGATATGGCGCATTCCAGTCAGACGATTTATGCCCTTTCGACAGCGCCGGGCAAGGCGGGCGTCGCGGTCATCCGCGTGTCCGGCGCTCTGGCTTCGCAGGGCGTGATGGCTTTGGCCGGAAAGCTTCCCCCTCCCCGCACCGCATCCCTGCGCACCCTTCGCGACCCTGTTTCACGTGAAACACTAGACCGGGCGATCGTGCTATGGTTTCCGGCCCCTGCGAGTTTCACGGGGGAGGATGTCGCCGAGTTGCACGTGCATGGCGGTCCGGCGGTGGTGGCTGGAGTTCTGGCGGCGCTTGGCCGGGTCGAAGGTTTGCGACTGGCGGAGCCGGGCGAATTTGCGCGGCGCGCGTTTGATAACGGCAAGATCGATCTCACGCAGGCCGAGGGGCTGGCGGACC
>JBGSLP010000285.1:0-4641 GCA_041740655.1 Alphaproteobacteria bacterium | reverse complement strand
GCGCGTAGAGCCGTACGACCGGCTCCAGCGGGCCGATATCCTGCGAGAAGCGCCCGCCATAAAGCGCGATGCCGGGCCGCGCCAGATCGAAATGATAGCGTTGCCCGAGGAAAACGCCGCCAGAGTTGGCGAGGCTGCGGCCCTCTGCTGGCAGCAAACCGGCGAGCGCTGCAAACATGTCGCGCTGCACGGCGTTTTTCGGGCTGTCGGTCTCGTCCGCGCAGGCGAGATGGCTTATGGCGAGGCTGATGCGGAACGCGTCGAGCATATCGCGCGCGGCGGCCAGTTGCCCGGCCTCGGTGGCGGTGAGGCCCAGACGGTTCATGCCGGTGTCGATATGCACGGCGGCGGGCAGTTGCTTGAAAATGCGCTCGTTGTGCTCCGCCCAGTCCTGAACGTCGTCGAGGCTGTTGAGCACTGGCCGCACGCCGCTGGCGGCGAATTCAGCGGCGGTTTGCGGCGAGAGGCCGTTGAATACATAAACGGTCGCGGACGGCGCGATGGCTTTCACCAGCTTGCCCTCGCCGAGCGTCGCGACGAAGAAGGTGTTGCAGTCCTCCGCCAGCAGCGCGTTCACGACTGGCGCGACGCCGAGGCCATAGGCGTCCGCCTTGACCACAGCCGCGCAGGCCGCAGGCTGCACCGCCGATTTCAGCGCCCGATAATTGCGTTTCAGCGCCGCGAGATCAATGACCAGCAGTCCGTTGCTAGACGGCCTCGCGAGCGGCGGATCAGCCATGAACGCCCCGTGGAGGCGCCCGCCCATAAATGGCTTCCATTCGTGTAACAATTTCGCCCCCGCCCCTCATCGCGTTCTCGCAGGCAGGCGGTCGTCGCTCGCGAGATCGGAGAATCGGGTGACTTCGGAGTGGAATTGCAGCCGGACCGTGCCCGTCGGTCCGTGACGCTGCTTGCCGATGACAACTTCGGCCAAGCCCGCCGTCTGATCCATTTCGTCTTGCCACTTCTGGTGATCCTCGACCTTGGTGGTCGATGGTTCGCGCCGCTGCACGTAGTATTCTTCGCGGAAAACAAACATCACCACGTCCGCATCTTGCTCGATAGAGCCAGATTCGCGCAAGTCAGACAATTGCGGCCTCTTGTCCTCGCGATTCTCAACCTGACGCGAGAGCTGAGAGAGGGCGATAATCGGCACCACAAGCTCCTTGGCGAGCGCCTTGAGGCCGGTCGTGATCTCCGTCACCTCCTGCACGCGGCCCTCGGACGAGCGGCGCGAAGAACCGGTCAGCAGTTGCAGGTAATCGACGATGATGAGGCCCAGCCCCCGCTGGCGCTTGAGCTTGCGGGCGCGCGCTGCAAGCTGCGCGATGGAAATGCCGCCGGTGTGGTCGATGTAAAGCGGCAGCGTCTGCAATTCCTGGCTAACCTGCACCAGCCGATGAAACTCGTCCTCCGTGATCATGCCGCGTCGGATTTTTTCCGACGGTATCTGCGCCTGCTCCGCGATAACGCGGGTGGCGAGTTGCTCCGCTGACATTTCGAGGCTGAAGAAGCCGACGACCGCGCCGTCGATCGCCTCGTCCTCGCCCGCCGCGTTCTTCGCCACCTTGTGCGCGCGAGCGACGTTGAAGGCGATGTTGGTCGCAAGCGCTGTCTTGCCCATGGATGGGCGCCCGGCGAGGATGATCAGGTCGGAGTTCTGCAAGCCGCCGAGGGAGCGGTCGAGGTCCTTAAGGCCGGTTGAAATACCAGACAGCCCGCCTTCGCGCTGATAGGCCTTCGACGCCATTTCGATGGCCTCGGTCGTCGCCCAGCCGAAGGTGAGAAAGCCCGAGCCATGTTTGCCCTTCTCGGCAAGGCCGTAAAGCTTCTGCTCCGCCTCCTCGATCTGCGTGTCCGGCGGCATGTCGACCGGCGAATCATAGGCGACGTTGACCATGTCCTCGCCGATGATGATGAGGTCGCGACGCACCGAGAGGTCGTAAACTGTGCGCCCGTAATCCGCGGCGTTGATGATGGTCGTTGCGTGCGCCGCCAGCCGCCCCAGATATTGCGGCACCGTCACGCCGCCGAGCGGCTCCTCGTTGTCAAAATAGGTTTTCAGCGTGATCGGCGTCGCCTGCTTGCCGGCCGGAATAAGCTAGGCCGCCGTCTCGAAAATACGGGAATGCAGCGGCTCAAAGAAATGGTGCGGTTCGAGGAACGCGGACACACGGTCGAACGCCTCGTTGTTGACGAGGATGGCGCCCAGCAGCGCCTGCTCCGCTTCCACGTTGTGCGGCGCCTGACGGAAGGGGAGGGCGGTCTCGACCGCAGCGGGGAAATTTTGAGCGGCGTGGCTGGTTTTCATGAACGCGAGTTTACGCGATTCTTTTCAGCCCAACCGCCTAACCATTCCGCCCGCGAAAAGCATTCACGCTTTCAACAACATTGCGCAAAACTCCCATAAATTACCGGGAGTTGCTTGACAGCGTTTCGGATCACGCCTGCGTCGCCGGCGCCCGTTCACCGGCGCTTCTGACCGGCTGGAATGTCGGCCGGTCAGATGAATATGTGATCTTCAGACAGCGCGTGCTGGTGCTTAAGCCTCGGCTTCGCCGTCCGTCTCCGCATCTGCATCGGCGCCGCCATCGGGCTGATAGGTGTCCTCGGGGCGAATCCTGTCCTCGTCTTCTTCCTCTCGGCGCTGCAACACGTCCTCGCCTCTGGCTTGACGCTCGGCTTCTTCCTCGGTGCGCGCGACGTTGACGTTGACCTTTACGATCACCTCAGGATGCAGGCCGATGCGGACTTCCTGAACGCCGAGCGTTTTGATCGGCCGATCCAGAAGGACCTGGCTGCGCTCAAGGCTGAAGCCGCCCGCCGTGATGAGGTCGGACACGTCACGCGTCGATACCGAGCCATAGAGCTGGCCGGAATCGCCCGCCTGGCGCAGCACGACGAAATTCTTGCCGGTCAGCTTCGTGGCGACGGCCTCGGCTTCGCGCTTCATTTCGAGGTTGCGCGCCTCCAGTTGCACGCGCTCCTTCTCGAAGCGCAGGCGGCTTTCTTTCGTCGCGCGCATGGCCTTGCCCTGCGGCAGGAGGTAATTGCGGGCGTAACCGTCCTTGACCTTGACGACATCGCCCATCTGACCGAGGCGGCCGATCCGTTCCAGAAGAATGACTTCCATGAGTGAGTTCCTTCTTTTTGTTCGTGCTTAAGACGTTTCAGACGATGAGATGCGTTCGCGGAGACCAAATATCTGATCTACGACGCCGAGCAGGGCGACAAGGATCGCGGGCCAGATCAGCAGCGGGACCGAAAGCAGCACCGCGCCCATGAGTAGCGGCTGCAACATTGCGCCCCGACTCAGGCGCCACAGCAGGGCCATCCCCACGATGAAATAGGCGACCGTTAGTGCGCCCACGAAGCACAGCGCATAAAACCGTATCGGCTCTGGAGCGAAGGTGAGGCCGACGCTGGCCAGCGCTGCAAAACGCAGGAACGGGGGATACTGCAGGCTTGGGATGTGCGGGCCCGGCCGGGCAAGGCGGCCCGAGCGAGAGACGATCTTGGCGCCGAGCCAGAAGGAGACCAGCGTTGCAGCAGTCAGCATCGCGCCGGCGAGCACAGGCGTGAACACCCCGGCGACCAGATTGAAAACGCCGTTGATTTCATCGTTGCCGAGGCCGGATTGCGTGAGCGCTTCCCGCAACTTGGCGTCTTCAAAAAACTTCAGGATCGTGGCTTTGAACTCGGGGGTATGGGCTCCGGCAATCGCCAGAATGGCAGCGCCGGAGGCAGCGGCGAATAGCGTCGCAAACGCCGCCAGACGCCCTTGCGGATACCATTGGAGGACCGGCGCGGGGGCCGTCGAACCTTCCTCCGCCTCGACCCTCGACAATAAGGCCAGATGAGACAGGGCGATTGGCGCAATACCGATCATCAAGACGAAGTTGATGGCGGTCCAGCCGCCGAGAAGCGCGCTTAACGCCGCTCCGCCCGCAGCGACGGCAAGCGTCGCAGCATATGCCCCCCAGCCGAGCCCCGCAACGAACAGCGGCAAGGGCGCGAGCAGGAACAGGCCGAACGCGATAATGTTCTGTCCGGCCAGGGAGGCGTACATCAGAGCGGACGCGAGCCCGCACAGAATCGATATCGCTATGGTGGCGTTCATGTCAGCTGTCCCGCATTTGAGCGGTTAGGGGCGAAAGCATCACTAGCTTCCGGCCCAACCTGTTGTCCGCGCGTCATCAGCGACGAGCAGGGCTTCGGTATTAACGCAGGATATATGGCAGCAGGCCAAGAAAACGGGCGCGCTTGATTGCCTTGGCCAGTTCGCGCTGCTTTTTCGCCGATACGGCCGTGATGCGGCTCGGCACGATCTTGCCGCGCTCGGAGATGAACCGTTGCAGCAATTTCACGTCCTTATAGTCGATGACCGGCGCCTGATCTCCTGAGAACGGGCAGGTTTTCCGGCGACGATTGAAAGTGCGACGCTGTCCGCCGCCTGTGCTGCCGCCCTGGCTTTGACCCATGCTCATTCTGCATCTCCCTGCGCGGAGGTTTCATCACGACGACCGAAGCGGTTCCCGGTTCCTTCGCCGCCACGGAAGGCTGTGCCGCCCTCACGGTCGCCGCCGCGGAACCCGCCGCCGCCTGGCTCAAAACCGCCTTCACGCCGGGGCGGACGCCGAT
>JBGSLP010000284.1:0-1860 GCA_041740655.1 Alphaproteobacteria bacterium | reverse complement strand
CAACTTGTCGAGCCTCACAGAGCCGAATTTCAGCAAACTGAGCGAGGGCGAACTTAAAGCTCGGATACGGGACTTGATGGCGTCGAGGTCGGGCATTTATCTGCCGGCTGCGGCTGAAACCTCGGACGCATCCGCGAAACGACCGGCGCGCGGCGCTTACCCGCCTGGCAAGCGCTGGTATTACAACAACTGGGATTTCAATGCGGTAAGGGGCGATTTTCGAGGCCAGAACGGGTGCGAGCGTGTTCGATGCCTTTCAGGCGCGTATGGCCAAGCCTCTCTGCATGAAGGATTACGATCCGAAGGCTGGACAATACGCCTATCTGCGCAGTTTCTGGGGCGTGAGGCAAAGCGCTTTTCCGGCTTATCACTTCAAGCTTAGCGCGCGCGATTTAGCGCGCTTTGGCCAGCTTTATCTGAGGAACGGCGTTTGGCGCGGGCGTCAGATTGCGCCGAACGCATGGGTCGCCGAAAGCACCCGCGCGATATCCAAAACGACTGAGCCTCTTTTCGACGGATATGGTTTGATGTGGTGGTCGGTCGCGGCGGCGCCCAAACCGGACGAACTCGCCAAAGCCGGGTTGATCGGCGGTTTGCCCGAGGGATCATGCGCTGCGGCGGGATATGGCGGGCAATGGCTTATCGTCATTCCCGCATGGGATACGGTTATTGTTCACCTCACCGATACGAGCGGATGGTTGGGCGGGAATGTCCTCACCACGCCTGAAAAAGTGAAGCTTTTCAACGCGATTGTCGGCGCACGTTAGCCAGCGGCGGCAAGCCTAGGCGCGGTGGGTTGCACTGCGGCGGCGTAATCGGCCATCAGCGTCTTGATGATATCGCCGACGTGGAACCTATCGGCGCCGATTTCAGAAACCGGCGTGACTTCGGCGGCGGTGCCCGTCAGGAAGCATTGCTCGAAGCCCTCCATCTCGTGGGGCCATATCGCACGCTCGACCACCTCGATGCCGCGCGCCCTGGCAAGCGCGATCACGGTCTGACGCGTAATGCCGTCGAGGAAGCAGTCAGGCGTCGGCGTGTGAATGACGTCGCCTTTGATGAAAAACACGTTCGCGCCCGTCGCCTCTGCGACCTGCCCGCGCCAGTCAAGCATCAGCGCGTCGGCGTAGCCTTCAGCCTCGGCCTTGTGCTTCTCAATGGTGCAGATCATGTAAAGGCCCGCCGCTTTCGCTTTCGACGGGATGGTGCGCGGATCGGGGCGGCAGTAATCGGCACGGCGCAGGCGAAGTCCTTTCATGCGCTGCGCCGGATCGAAGTACGAACCCCAATCCCAGACAGCAATCGCTACGTTGATTTTTGACAACTGCGCCGCAACGCCCATCTGCTCGGAGCCGCGCCACGCAATCGGGCGCACATAGCCGTCGACTATGCCTTGGGCGAGCACGGTGTCGCGGCAGGCCTGATCGATTTCCGCAACGCTGTATGGAATTTCAAAGCCCAGATGGCGGGCCGAGTCGTGCAGGCGCTGCGTATGTTCGGTGAGTTTGAAGATCTCGCCACCGTAAACGCGCTCGCCCTCGAAAACCGAGCTTGCGTAATGCAGGGCATGCGAAAGCACGTGGAGCTTTGCCTCGCGCCATGGAACCAGACCGCCATTCATCCAGATGAAACCGTCGCGCTGGTCATAAGGAACGAGAGCCATCTGGCGTTCTCCGAGTGCTTGTTGCTTTTGTTTGCGAGGCTTTTGCAGGTTTGATCGACCTGCGGAAGTCTAGTAGAGCTGTCGGTCAATATGAGCTAAACGGCAACGGACCACGCTTTAGAGTATCTAAAAAGCGCTTGTTTCTTCTAATGATCCAGTCAAAGTATGTCAACATGACTGACATAAATTACGAGACA
>JBGSLP010000283.1:0-4829 GCA_041740655.1 Alphaproteobacteria bacterium | reverse complement strand
GGCTTCCGCAGCGCTTGTCGTGTCGCGACCCAGATCTCTCGGTCCGGCCCAGCCCTGGCGCGCAGGCGGACGCGTGGTTGCCGGTTCGGCGGCCCTGGCGCGCGGATCGACCGTCGAAAATGCGGTGCTGGCCTGCGGTGCGGGTCGTGGCGTATCTCTCTGCGGCGCCAAGTTTGACAGTTGCGGCTGCGCGGGTTCGGATTTCGTCGCGCGGAGAGGAATGGCAGGCTGGCCATCCCAGAGGCGGCGCTCGCCATAGAGACCTTGATCCTCGAAGCTAACGCGCTGCGGCTCGGACGCAAGCTCCGGGAAAGGTGAGGGTGTAAACTGACGACCGTGCCCAGACGATGAAAGCTGCGGCTCAACGCGGGCGTCGGAGCGCGCGGGGGCTGGGCGAGTATCAGCCTGGAACGGTGCGGGCGCGCCAAAAGGGTTGTCGAGGTCGCCCTCGGCGATCAGAAAGTCTTCGCTAAGTTCCATGATGTCTTCGAGCGGAACCACTTGCGGCTTGTCGCCCGCTTTTCCGGGGGGCGCCGCCGACGCGCGCGGCCCCTCGAAAAACGGTTCGTGTCCGAAAGCGGCTTCAAGGCTTTCGGTCTCCAGCCCCATCGACGAACCGACCGGCGCCAATGGATCGAGCGGCGCAGCGCCCGAAGCCTCGTCATCGGCGATTATCTTACGGATTGAGGCAAGGATTTCTTCCATGCTGTCATCCCGGGCTTGATCGGCATTTTTCATCAAGGTCTCCGCCTCGGTGCTGAAGCGTCTTCAGCCAGTGTCCCGTAGACTGTCATGAGTACCGGCTCTGATCGCCAGCCGCAACCCTAAACCGGACTAAAAGCAGATCACGGTTGGGCTCACAGGCAGCTATCAAAAGTATCGATGGGCAAAGCTCAACCGCCTATTGTCCGCCTCATGCGCGCGGCTTCAGTATCTCTAGGCAAAGGCCGATTAGCGAGTATACGCGGGCCCATCGCCATACCGCTGTCCGGGCGTTACCCCAGGAGCGGTGACCGGGGCAACCTGTGGGTCTTCCAGAGCCTCTACAGATGTGCTCCAGCCGTAGGCCTTCTTGCGCACCCGGCGATAGTTCTGGCTGGGGTCGTAGAGTTCAACGGAAAGCCCAAGTTCGCCTGCCGACAGCCTGCCAATCGAGGATAGGAGGCTGTACGCGGCAACGACATAATCGCGTTTGGCGGTTACCAGAGAAACCTCGGAGTTCAACAGCTCCTGCTCCGCGTCCAGAACGTCCAGCAAGGTGCGCTGGCCGACTTTTTCCTCTTCGCGAACACCAGCGAGAGCGATCCTGTTGGCCTCTACCTGAGCGCGCGCCGATTCGATTTGGGCGCGAGCGGAAACATAGAAGCCCCAGTTCGAGATATTATCGCCGCGAACCTGCTCACGCGCTTCATCAATCAATTGACGGAACTGGGACTGAGTTTCCTTGGCCTGCCGAATGCGGGCGGAGACTTCACCAGCCTGATAGATCGGCACCGTCAGACGACCTGTCACTACCGTAGTGTCCGACTCATCTATAGTCCTCGACGGATCAATGCCTTTAGTATAGCTGGCTTCGAGGTTTAGTTCAGGAAGAAGTTCGCCCTTGATCTGCCGAACGAGATGTTCGCCGGAGCGCTCCCGAAATATGGCCTCAAGAATCAGGGGGTTCTCCCCTTCGCCGATACGAATCGCTTCTTCCTGGCTGCGCGGAAGTAATTTCAGTGGCGCGCCGGGGTCGGTAATGCCTGTGGGCACGGTTCCAATTAGACGCTGATAGGAAGCGCGGCTGAGCGAAAGATTGGCGCGAGCAGCGCTCACCTGCGAAATTGCGCCGCTCTGGCGAGCCTGTGCCTGCGCAACGTCAGTCCGAGTCACCTCGCCGACTTCAAAACGATCCCGTGCCGCACGGAGCTGCTCGCCCAGAACGCGCTGGTTATTGAGTTGCAACTGAAGCGTCGCCTCATCGCGGAAAACGTCCATGTATGCCGTGACAGCGTTCAGAAGCACGTTCTGCTCCGTTGTCCGCAGGCTTTCCCGACTGGCTTCAACTGTCGCCTCGGCGCCCCTAACCGCGTTCACGGTCCTGAAGCCGCGAAAGATCGGCTGCGTCACTCCTATGGAATAGCTTTTCGGGTAATTCGTTCCGTTGCCTGGCGAAGCGGGACGCGTCGAACGATCCTCGAAGGAATTCTCGATCGATCCCGTGATCCGCGGGCGAAAGCCGGATTTCGCAATCGGCACCTCCTCGTCGGTCGACCTCAATTCCGATCGCCTTGCCTTCAAGGTCGGATTGAAAAGGTAGGATGAGGCGAGCGCGTTTTTCAGCGAATCCGCGTTTGCAGGCGTCGCCGGAGAAATCGCAATAATGAGCGCAGCGCCACAAAGGCCGGTAAGCGCTAACCGAGAAAGGCCCGAAACCTTCATTTCTGCACAAGTCCCAATGTTAAACGCGCAAAACAGGCTCCGAAGGTAGCCCAAAACCGCGCTTCACAACGGCAGTACGCATGAGCCATATGTCGGGAACTTAGCGCCGCCGGGCGTCACAAGGAAGCGAACTATCTGCGACGACGTGCTAAAAAGCCTGTTTTGTGGCCGGGCGTTGCACTTTTGCCGCGCAATGCAAACAGCTAAAAAATAAAACCAATTTTTTCCGAAAACGCTTTGAGCGGGGGCGCGGACGCATCCCATATGACGCTCTGCCGAACGCCGGTTTTCACCTTTTCAAAGACCATCACCCGATTTTCATCCGGCTTCGCCAGTATACAGGCAAGCCGCCCGTTCAACGCCAGAAGCGCCAGAAGCGATTCGGGGGGGCGAGGCACGGCCCCGTTCACGATGATCACATCATACGGGCCGCCCGCGAGATCGGCGCCCGTCAGAGGCCCGCGTCGGATGGCGACATTGGAGATGCTTTCGGCGGCAAGCGCATCTTCGGCGAACTTCGCCAGCGAGTCACTCTCCTCCAGCGCATCGACGCGCCCGGCAAGGCCAGCAAGCAGCGCCGCCGAGCATCCGGCCCCGGCTCCGACATCGAGCGCGGCGTCCGCTTTGGAAACGCGTGCGGCCTGAAGCAGCCAGGCCTGCGTCATCGGCGACAGGCAGTACCGGCCCGGCGCATCGGGAAAACCCGGACTGAGAGCGAGGTGATCATCCATATACGCCAGCGACTTGAGAGGGGAGGGCAGGTAGGCCTCGCGCGGCGTTTTTGAGAAAACGCGCAGCACATCAGGAGAGGTGACGCGGTTGGGGCGAAGCTGCGAGGCGACCATCGTCTCGCGCTGCGCGGCGTAATCTGCCATTCGAGGTCCTCCGGCGTCACTTCTGATTAAATGCCGGTTTAGCGCACGCATCGCCGGGCCGCTAGATGCGTCGCGTCGCATGCAAACATATTTTCAAAATCGAATGAGCCGTGCTATGACTGCCAGACGGGGCCTCGTGGCGGAGTGGTGACGCATCGGATTGCAAATCCGCGCACCCCGGTTCGATTCCGGGCGAGGCCTCCATTTTAAATTTAGATAAATAACGCTGAAGTTAGTTGCGTGACTTTTTCGCGCATGAGACGTTCATTTTATACCTTTATCATCAACGAGTATGGAGCATTTCCATGATTGCGTATGCAAAACTCTTTGCGGCTGCAGGTCTTGCAGCGGCTGGCGCCATTGCAGCTTATACGCCTGCAACCGCCGCGATCAAATGCGACGGCAACTATCAAATTATAAAAGGTCAAGGCCAGATCGTTACGCCATACTGCGCGGATGCGTATGTTGCCGTCGTCGCTCGGCAATATGGAATGCGCGTGACGGCTCAGGCAGTCCGGCAAAATCCGTCCGTTAAAGCGCGCGTATGCAGGCTCGTCGGCGATGACATTCGCGTTCGTGACGCATGCGCCGGATTTCGCCCGGACGGCGGCCGTAATCGCTACTAACATGGATTAATTCGCAAATTGGGATCGGATCGAGAAATCGGTGCGATCCCAATGATCGCGAGGAAAATGCTCGACCAAAGCCGATTGCATAAGACCTGCAGGTATCTCGAACAGGTCATGCCGCGAGGTCTGCGGCGACGCTTCATAGGCTGCGTAATCCAGCCCGCGTTGATTTGAAATAATCCAGAAATTTGCCGTCGCGTTTTTCGGCGCGCCCAGCGGGCCGTTTGCGCCGGGGAAAAATTCGACGACCTTTGCGCCCGGTCGCATCCACGCGATATGCGCCAGCCCCGCCCCGTGCGGCGCCACAACCCCCTCCGCCTCGATGAACAATCGCACCTGATCCGCAATAGGCATGCCCTTGAGGATGACCGTCTCGAAACCCCGCTCCGCCAGCAGGGGCGATAACTCCGCCTCGTTCGCCACCCGGCGTAGCTTGGCGTCGTTGCGGCTAATATAGATGCGTCGTCGCGCGGAGGGGGCCGCCATGCCAGCGCTCAGGTAGTGAGCCAGCGCCTCGAGCGCTTTCAATCCCGTCGGCGCCTGCATGGCGCGCGGGGCGAACGGCTCCAGAACGGAGGTAGCGATACGCGGAACGAACGCGGCCTCGTCGGCCCCAACGCCGACGGGTTTGAGCAGGCCGTAATGCGCGACGAGAAAATCGAGCGTGCGCCGCTGGAACTCCGTGAGCCTGCCGTTTACGATCGGGCGCACCGGCTCTTTATCGGCGCGCTCCTCCAGCCACGTCATGAACGGCGTCACGTAATCGAAAATCCAGTGGAAGACGTGGCCGATGGCGGGCACCGGCGGCATCAACAGGTAATGCAGCACGCCCGGCTCCAGATCGCGTCGCGCATAGCGGCGGGGGCGCAGCGACACCGCCCAGTTCGGATTGGGCCGCACC
>JBGSLP010000282.1:0-6089 GCA_041740655.1 Alphaproteobacteria bacterium | reverse complement strand
GCGTCGTATTTTTCCTTGGCGGTGCGATAGACCTCGTCGTCCTCGTCCTTGCGGCTCATCGGACGGTTCGTCGGTATTTCCAGCACTTCGAGGCCGTAAATATCCATGAACTCGTTGGCCTCGGTCACGGCAGTGCCTGTCATGCCCGCGAGTTTGTCGTAAAGGCGGAAGAAGTTCTGGAATGTGATCGAGGCGAGCGTCTGGTTTTCGCTCTGCACGTCGACTTTTTCTTTCGCCTCAAGCGCCTGATGAAGGCCTTCCGAATAGCGGCGACCTTCCATCATGCGGCCGGTGAACTCGTCGATGATGACGACGGCGTTGTTCTTAACGATGTAATCGCGATCGCGGAGGAACAATTTGTGAGCGCGCAAGGCCTGGTTGACGTGATGAACGAAGGATACGTTCTCGACGTCATAAAGCGTCGTGTCCTTATCCAGCAGCCCCGCCTCGCGCAGAAGCACTTCAGCGTGCTCGTTACCGGCTTCCGTCAGCGTTACCGTGCGCAGTTTCTCGTCCACTTCATAATCTTCGGGCACGAGTTGCGGGATGATTTTGTCGACGCTGATATACTGGTGCGCCTTATCCTCGACAGCGCCAGAAATGATCAGCGGCGTGCGCGCTTCGTCGATGAGAATGCTGTCCACCTCGTCGACGATGGCGAAGTTGTGCGTGGCGTTATCGCCAAGGCGACCGCCGAACTGGACCATGTCGGAGATGCTGTACTTCATATTATCGCGCAGATAATCGAAGCCGAATTCGTTGTTGGTGCCGTAGGTGACATCGCATCCGTAGGCGGCGCGGCGCTCCTCGTCACTCAACTCGTGAGTGATGCAGCCGACGGTCAGGTCGAGGAATTTATAGACGTTGCCCATCCACTCCGCGTCGCGTCGGGCCAGATAATCGTTGACGGTCACGACATGCACGCCGCGCCCGGTCAGCGCATTGAGATAAACCGGCAGCGTTGCGACGAGCGTCTTGCCCTCGCCGGTTTTCATCTCGGAAATTTTACCGTCGTGGAGAACCATGCCGCCAATAAGCTGCATGTCGAAATGGCGCTGGCCGAGCGTTCGCTTCGCCGCCTCGCGCACTGTCGCAAACGCGGGCGCAAGCAGGTCGTCGATCGATGCGCCGTCAGCGATCTGCTGGCGAAATTCGGCCGTGCGCGCTCGCAACTGGTCGTCCGTCAGGCCGATGACACTATCCTCTAGCGCGTTGATCTCCTCGACGCGCTGCCGGTAAGCCTTCAGCTTGCGGTCGTTCGAGTTGCCAAAAATACGCGTTGCGAGCGATGCGACGGATAGCATGCGAGGCCTCATTGGTGCCGACTCAAGGATGAATTGCCGAGCTTCAGCAAGTCATCATACCGATTAAAGTCCGGAGCCAGTCACAGTTGGTTGCGCGCTTGATAATAGCGACGTTATTACTTGGTATAAAAAGCTTGCGAGTTTTTTGCGCAAGGGGTTTATGACCCTTGGCGTCAACCTGGCTTTGTCGAGAGATAAGAGGCGCAGCCATCGTTGTCAACGCGGACGCAGGCGCTACCTCGCGTTCGGCCACAACCGCAATAGGAATTTGTCAATGCAAGGTTTCGCCGCGCCGCGACCACAGTTCATCGCCATGGTGCCGCGCGATACATTATTGGTCAAAACTGTTAAGGAAAAACCCGTGACCTTACGCTCTCTCATTCTTGCAGCCGCAGCCGCGGCATTATTGGCTCCGCTCGCCGTCGTGACGGCGCAGGCCGCCGGGCCAATCGCCCGCGTCAATGGCCAGGATATCAGCGAGGCTGAAATCGCTATTGCTGAGACCGAGTTCGGCTCCGTTATCGCTGGCCTGCCGACCGAAGCCCGCCGCCGCGTGATCGTCGAATATCTGATCGAGGCGCATCTGCTTGCAGAGGCTGCAAGAAAAGACAAGCTCGACACCGGCGCCGACTTCGAAAGCCGGATCAATTATTTCAAGCTGCGCGCGCTCCGCGATCTGTTCATCGAGAAAAAAGGCAAGGAGCAGGTGACGGAAGAAGCGGCAAAAGCCGTCTACAAGGAGCAGGTTGGCAAGCTCAAGCCAGAGCCTGAGGTTTCCGCCAAGCACATCCTCGTCAAGACCGAGGATGAAGCCAAGGGTATCGTCAAGGAACTTGCTGGCGGCGCTGACTTCGGCGAGATCGCCAAAGCCAAATCGCTCGACACCGGCTCCGGCGGCTCGGGCGGCGACCTTGGCTATTTCACCCGCAACCAGATGGTGAAGCCGTTCGAAGATGTGGCGTTCGCCCTCAAGAAGGGCGAAACATCCGCGCCCGTACAGACCGAGTTCGGCTGGCATATCATCCGCGTCGACGACGTGCGCGAGCGTGAGCTTCCCGGCTTCGAAGAGGTCAAAGACCAGATCACAGCCTCGCTGGTGCAGACCAAGCTGCAGGAGATGGTGCAGAACCTTCGCGGCTCCGCCAAGATCGAGATCCTCGACCCCGAGATCAAAAAGGTCATGGACGAAGAGGCGAAAGCTGCAACTCCCGAACAAACGAAGCAATAGGACGCAACTGTGAAGCCGTCGCCGTTCGCGCCTGAAACGCTCGCCAGCCTGCCGCCGATAGAGGGTGTCCGGCTGGCGGCGGCGGAAGCGGGCATTCGGTACAAGAACCGGAAAGACGTCCTGCTTGCCGTATTTGACGACGGCGCGCAGGTCGGCGGCGTGCTCACGCAATCGAAAACGGCCTCGGCGCCGGTGCATTGGTGCCGCGCCCAGATCTCACACGGACGCGCACGCGCGCTCGTCGTAAACTCCGGCAACTCGAACGCCTTCACAGGCATGCGCGGCGTGGAAACCGTCGATGCGACAGCGCGCATTGCAGCCAGCGCCGTCGCTTGCGCGCCCGAGGAGGTGCTCATCGCCTCTACGGGCGTTATCGGCGAACCCTTGTCCCCGGCCAAGTTCGAGGGCGTGCTCGATCGCCTTGCTGTGGAGGCCGAGGCCGACCGTTTCGATGACGCCGCCCGCGCCATCATGACGACGGACACTTTTCCCAAGCTCGCAACGCGGCAGGCGGAGATCGACGGCAAGGTGGTCACGCTCAACGGCATCGCCAAAGGCTCGGGCATGATCGCGCCCGACATGGCGACGATGCTAGCGTTCCTGTTCACCGACGCACCCATCGCCTCCGATGTGCTGACCGCCCTATGCCGCGAGCATTCGGCGACCACCTTCAACGCCATCACGGTCGACAGCGACACGTCCACGAGCGACACTCTCCTGCTGTTTGCGACCGGCGCGGCGGCAAAGCGGGGCGCTCCCGACATCACAAGAATTGACGACCCCGAACTTGCCGGTTTCTCCATTTCGCTGCACGCGCTCATGCTCGACCTCGCACTGCAGGTGGTGAAGGACGGCGAAGGCTTCTCCAAACTCATCACCGTGCATGTCGAAGGCGCGGCCGATGCTGCCGCCGCCAAACGGATCGGCATGTCGATCGCCAACTCGCCGCTCGTGAAGACTGCGATCGCCGGCGAAGACCCCAATTGGGGCCGTATCGTCATGGCGGTCGGCAAATCCGGCGAGGAGGCTGACCGCGATCGGCTTGCGATCTGGTTCGGCGACATCCCTGTCGCCAAAGATGGCATGGTGCATCCGGACTATCGGGAGGCGCTTGGCGCGGCGTATATGAAGGGCCGCGAGATCGAGTTGCGCGTCGATGCGGGTACGGGCGGGGCCGGGCGCGCGACCGTATGGGGCTGTGACCTGACCGCCGCATATATTCAGATCAACGCGGATTATCGCAGTTAAGGCATTCGCCGCCGGTTCGCGAATCGCGTCTGCTGGCGGCGTAGTTCTCTCGGCGAAGACCTCAACTGGCGATAAAACCATGCCGTTCAGACCGGATATCGAGGGCTTGCGCGGCGTGGCAGTTCTGTGCGTGCTGTTTTTCCACTTTGCCACGCCGGGGTTTGCAAAGGGGTTCATCGGCCTCGATATATTTTTCGTGCTTTCCGGCTTCCTGATCACTCAGGTCATCCTGAAGGAAATCGCGCAGGATCGGTTTTCGCTAGTCCGTTTCTGGTCGCGCCGCGTCAAGCGCCTGTTCCCGGCGCTGCTGTTCACCGTCGTCGTCTCCTCGCTATGCGCCTGGGCGCTACTGGACGCCGAAAACATGCAGACACTCCAGAAATCGGTTCTGGCCTCGATTTTTTCTTACGCGAATGTGTTCTTCCACCTGAACGTCGATTTCGGCTCCTCGCCCCCGATCATGCACCCGCTGCTCAATGTCTGGTCGCTGTCAGTCGAGGAGCAGTTCTACCTGATCTGGCCGATCATCCTGGCGACCGCGATTACCCGCTTCAGCGCGAAAACCTGCCTTACACTCGCCCTCGCGCTGTTAGCGCTTTCGCTGGCCCTATCCGAGATCGGCGTGCGAAGCGGGGGGACTGCCGCCTTCTATCTCCTGCACGGGCGAGCATTCGAGTTGCTCATCGGCGCGTGCCTTGCCCTCAGTAACGCGCGGCTGAACTCCCCGCACATGGCGAACGGCGCAGGTTTGCTGGGCCTCGCTCTCCTTGCCGCATCGCTGGCCGGAGTCGACGCCGGTGCGCCCTATCCGGGGCTTCCCGCGCTCATTCCATGCCTTGGCGCGGCGCTCATTATCCTCTCTGGCACGGGCGGCGGAGGAATTGCCGCGAAACATCTATCCGTTGCGCCTCTGCGATGGGCAGGTCGTATCTCATACTCGCTCTATCTCATCCACTGGCCCATCATTTCATTCGGGATGTTTTACGCCCAAAAACCAGCAACGCCGCTGGTAAATCTCGCGCTCTGCGCAGCGAGCGTCGGCGTGGCTGCGTTCATGTGGCGGTATGTCGAAACGCCGTTCCGCGAAAACTCATTCGAGCCACGAACGGTGTTTGCCGCCGCCCTGACAGCGGCCGTTCCTATTGCGGTGGCCATTGCGTTTTTCGCCTATCTGCCCGCCATTCCATCCTGAGCGCCGCGCCGGGCTTGTCGTTTGCTATTGCGAACGCCAAGTTTTATAATGCGGACAACGCAGTTTATGGCTCGGCAATGGATCATCTCCCCGTCTTTTTCGACGTTCGCGACAAGAAAGTCGTCATTACCGGCGGGGGCACGGTCGCTGCCCGCAAATCCGACATGGCGCTGCGGGCTGGCGCGCGCGTCGTCGTATTCGCCGAGGAACTCTCCCCCGAATTTAAGGACATTCAGGCGCATGAACGCTTTTCGCATCGCTCGGGCTTTCCAACACAGCAGGACGTGAACGAGGCCGTGCTCGTCTATGGCGGGGAGGAGGACTTGGAGCTTGATGGCGCGCTGTTCGCCATGGCGCGGGCCGCCCGCACCCCATGCAACGTGGCCGACACCCAGCAGTTCTGCGATTTCATTACCCCCGCCATCCTCGACCGCTCGCCGATTGTCGCCGCGATATCATCCTCCGGCGCTTCCCCGATCCTGGCCCGCGCTATCAAGGCTCAACTCGAAACCATAGTGCCGCCTAATTACGGCGAACTGGCCGAGTGGGCCAAGGGCTTTCGCGACGAGGTGGCCGAGCGTTTGAAGGACGGAGCCGACAGGCGAAGGTTCTGGGAAATCATCATGGACGGCCCCGTCGCGGCCAGCTTTCTAAGTGGCGCGGTTTCGGATGCGGAGACCGAATTGCGCCGAACTCTCGACGAGGAAACGGAGGGCGTCAGACGCGGTCCACGCGGCGAGGTCTATCTCGTGGGCGCAGGCCCAGGCGATCCGGATTTGCTGACGTTTCGCGCCCTGCGGCTCATGCAGAAGGCCGAGGTCGTGCTTTACGACCGCCTGATCGGCCCGCAAATCCTCAATCTTGTCCGTCGCGACGCGACCCGCATTTTCGTCGGCAAGGAGCAGCAGAACCATGTCATGGCGCAGGATGACATCAGCCGGATGCTGGTAAGCCTCGCGAAGGAGGGCAAGCGCGTTCTGCGGCTGAAGGGCGGCGATCCGTTCATTTTCGGTCGCGGCGGCGAGGAAATCGAAGAACTGGCGCGCGAGGGCATCCCGTTTCAGGTGGTGCCCGGCATCACGGCGGCGGCAGGCTGCGCGGCGTATGCGGGTATTCC
>JBGSLP010000281.1:0-2476 GCA_041740655.1 Alphaproteobacteria bacterium | reverse complement strand
CTGCGGCGGCTGAAGGAGCGCGGCGGGCGCACGGCGGTTGTCGTCGCGCCGACGGGCCTTGCGGCGGTGAATGCAGGCGGGCAGACCATTCACTCGTTCTTCAAGTTCGCGCCGAAGCTGATCAATGCATCGGACATCAAGCGCGCCGCCAACCCGAAACTCATCCAGTCCATCGACACGCTGATCATCGACGAGGTCTCGATGGTGCGCGCCGACCTGATGCACGGCATCGACCTCGCGCTGCGCCTCAACCGCGATCGCCCGCGCGACCCGTTCGGCGGCGTGCAGCTCATGCTGTTCGGCGACGTCTGCCAGCTTTCGCCCGTCATCCAGCGCGAGCTTTACCCCTATTTCGAGGAAAACTACGGCGGCGTTTATTTCTTCAACGCGCCCGGCTTTCGCGATGCGGGCTGCGAGGTACTGGAACTCAATCAGGTTTTCCGCCAGAGGGACGAGGAATTCGTCGCGATCCTCAACGCCATCCGCGAGGGCAGGGCGACGAGCGACGACTACGCCGCGCTGAACGCCCGCGTCATGCCGCTGGAAAGCATGGCGAAACCCGCCTCCGCCGTCATTCTGACGCCGACGAACCAAGCCGCCATCGACATGAACCGCGAGGCGCTCGGCCGGCTGAAAGGCTCGATCACGCCCATCGAGGCGACGATCTCCGGGCAGTTCGACGAGAGCGCGTACCCGACGGAGAAGGTGCTGCATCTGAAAACCGGCGCGAAAGTCGTGATGCTGCGCAACGACCCCAAGGGCCGCTGGGTGAACGGCACGCTCGCCGAAATCGCGCTGGTCAAGGGCCGCGAGGTGCATATCGCCGTCAATGACGAGGTGCACGAACTCGAGCCGGTGACGTGGGAGAACACGCGCTACGCGATGAACGACGCGACGCAGGAGATCACGTCCGACAGCGTGGGCAAATTCCGGCAACTGCCGATCCGCCTCGCATGGGCGATGACCATCCACAAGGCGCAGGGGCTGACGCTTGAGAGCGTCTATCTCGACATGGGCCGCGGCGGCTTCGCGCACGGGCAGACCTATGTGGCGCTCAGCCGGTGCAAGACGCTGGAGGGGCTTGGGCTGGCGCGCGCGATCCGGCGGAGCGACGTGATTTTCGACCGGGCGGCCCTGCGCTATCGCGAGCTATTCCGTTAGCGAGCGCTGCATATCAGCTGCAAGTCACCCTAGCCGCCGGGCATCGAGGAAATCTATGGTCAAGAAAAACATCTCATCAGAACCTCTTCGCTTGGTCCAAGATGCTAAAGGCACGCAATTTCTCATTTACAGCACTGAAAAAGGTGTGAAAGCGGAGTTACGTTTTCAGGATGAAGAACCTTGGTTGACCCAATTGCAGATGGCTGAGATCTTCGGAGTCGATGTCCGGACAGCTAATCATCACGTCCAACAATTTCTAAATGACGGGGAATTGGACGCGGCAACTATCCGAAAATTTCGGATAGTTCGAGATGAGGGGGGACGGCGGGTTGAAAGAGAAATTGAGCACTATGGTCTAGATGTAGCGTTTTACGTCGGCTACCGAGTTAATTCTAAGCAAGGAATATTGTTTCGCCGATGGGCCACGCAAATCCTTGTCCAGTTTGCGACAAAAGGTTTTGTCGTCGATGTCGAGCGTCTCGAAAGTCCTGAGGGGCGTCCAGACTTTTTCGATGAGCTTCTCGATAAGATTCGTCACATTCGCGCCTCTGAAAAACGCATGTGGACGCGCATTCTCGAATTGGCGGCATTCTGCGGCGATTACGACCCGCAAGACCAAAGGCAACATGCAGAGTTTTTCGCTGAAATCCAAAACACGATGCACTGGGCAATCACCCAACAAACTGCCTGCGAAGTCGTGGTTGATCGGGTAAATGCAGAAAGGCAAAACGCTGGCGTTACGCATTTCAAGGGAAAAATGCCAACCGTCGACGAGGCCAAAGTTGCGAAAAATCTTATGGGCGAGGCAGAGATTTCTGCCCTCAATCTAATAACGAGCCTGACGCTAGAATTCTTTGAAAGTCAGGTCGAACAACGCCGCCCGACGCTGCTCGCGGACTTTCTAGGCAAAATGCGCGATCTAATTAAACTGGATGGACGCCCATTAAAGCAGGCTGGATATGCTGGCAAAGTTAGCCGTGTACAAGCAAACAATTGGGCATCAGAACAAATCAAAATGTATAAAGAGAAAAAGCGCGTTGAGATGGAAGATAGCGGAGAAAAGGTGCTGCGCCAAATTGCAGGCAAACTGAGATCCAAGCCAAGAAAAACTAATGAATAACGTTTGGGTGCGGCATCATTCACGTTATGTCCGACCTTGCACCCCTCCTCCTCATCACCGCCGTGTTCCTCCTCGCGGGGTTCGTCAAGGGCATGCTCGGGCTCGGGCTGCCGACGGTGGCGGTGGCGCTGCTGACGGCCAGCCTCGGGCTGCCGCAGGCGATGGCGCTGGTGCTCGTTCCATCGTTTCTGACCA
>JBGSLP010000280.1:0-1528 GCA_041740655.1 Alphaproteobacteria bacterium | reverse complement strand
CGCGGCGAGATCGCCATCGGCCAGCGCGCCGATCTAGTGCGGGTTCGGCCCACGAACCGCGCGCCTGTCGTGCGCGACGTCTGGCGGCTCGGCGAGAAGGTGGCGTAGGACAATGGACGGCGGCGGGACGCTCATCTGTGTAGTTGGGCCGTCGGGCGCGGGCAAGGACACGTTGATCAACGCCGCGCGCGAACATTTCGCCGGGGATGCGCGGTTTGTCTTTCCCCAGCGCTATATCTCGCGGGGGAGCACACCCGACGAGCCGCACATCCCCATCTCTGAGGATGAGTTCGAACGGATGCTGGACGAGGGCGCGTTTTTTCTCCACTGGCGAGCGCACGGAGTGGCTTATGCGCTGGGGCGCGAGGTTGGAGCGACCCTGCGCGAGGGGCGAGCAGTCGTCGCCAACATTTCGCGCCAGATGATTGGCGCCGCACGTGACCGCTGGCCTCAAACGGTCGTGATCCACGTCACGGTCGATCCGATCGTTTTGCGCGAACGGCTCGAAGCGCGCGGGCGTGACAGCGTGGAGGACGTTGTCGCACGGCTCGCTCGTCGCGCCGAGGTGGACGTGCCGACCGCGTCGTGGGTGTTCGAGATCGATAACTCGGGCGATATCTTTTTAAGCTGCAAACATTTTTATGCAGCCTTAACGTTACTAAAAAATTCACATTTATGCTTAAATTATTGATATAAATACTTAATATTTTTAATTGACGAAGTAATAAAATCGGACTATACTCAGGGTATCATTCGTTAAAGGAGATATTGATGCTTTTTAGAGTATTTATTTCTTTCTTTCTATTTTTTCCGTTGACTGTGTTTGCTCAGTCATTTGAATGTCGCCTCGCTCTGCAAGAACGCCGCGAAATTACAAGCGAAAGAAGTGCTTTAATATCTGAGTATCCGTTTACAGCTGCGGCAATAGCTAGTTGCGCTAGACAACCTCAAGACGAAGTCGCTGGCTGCATTTTGACATATTGCGTTGGACAAGCTTTTTTTAGACCTGAGGGCGGGTCTGGCTGCACTACTTTCGCAAGTCGAATGGGTGAACTGGAAAAACGGCTAGAACAGAACACTTCGATACTTAGAAATTATAATTGTTTATAATCAAGTAAATCTAAAACGCTCGATGAGGTGGAACGGCGCTCCTTCCCCAGGGTCGCCAAATAGGCATAGCTCCCCGATGCCCAGCATCGCGGCGCTGAATGTAGCCACGGCGGGCGTCAGCGCATCGCGAATTTCCGTCAGTTCGCGCGCGGGCAGCGGTCCGGCGAGAGTGACGTGAAACCGGAACTCCGAGAGCACATAAGGATAGCCAAACTGATCCATGAGCGCGGCTTGGGCCGCAGGCAAATTCGGCGGGCGGCGGGCGCGGTCGGCCTCGTCGAGGGGTGCGCGAAACGGGTCGAAGTGAGTGACGCACTCCGCCGCAAGCCAGTCGAGATCGGCCAGCCGCCCCTCTGGCATCAGCGTGAGATAATCGCCGAACTCGTGGAGGCGCAGCGGCCCGGTCTCGAACCGGCGA
>JBGSLP010000279.1:0-13967 GCA_041740655.1 Alphaproteobacteria bacterium | reverse complement strand
ACGATCTTCCTGATGATCATTCTCGCGCGCGCCCTCATGGGCCACTTTACGCCGAAACATCACTTCGGTTTCGAGGCGGCGGCGTGGTACTGGCATTTTGTTGACGTGGTCTGGTTATTCCTGTTTGTCAGCATATATGTCTGGGGCGCTGGCTCGCATGCCGGTCACTAACCCCTTTTAAAATCGCGAACGAGTGCGATGGGGCGGCATTTATGCCGCCCATCTTGAATTTGCATCCATTTTGAACGGTTTTGGCTTTTAAGCGGCGCGCAAATCAGGTGTTATGAGTAAAGAAGGCTGTGCATAAATCATGAGACTTATTGGCGCTATGATGATGTCTGATAGCGTGACGGAACGCGAATTTCACCCGCCGGTGCCAGTCCTTTATACAGGTCTGCGATGCCGTTGCCCACGATGCGGCCAAGGTCAACTGTTCAAGGGCTTCCTCGAACTTGAGGAGTCGTGCGACGTTTGCGGTCTTGACTACAGCTGCGCGGATGCTGGCGACGGCCCTGCAGTATTCGTGATCCTCATCGCTGGATTTTTAATATGCGGCGGAGCGCTCGTTACCGAGATTTTGTACTCGCCCCCTTATTGGCTGCAAGCGCTAATGTGGCTACCCTTGACAGTGATCGTCCCACTTGCGCTGCTACGACCTTTCAAAGCCATTCTCGTCGCTCTGCAATACAAAAATAAAGCGGCCGAAGGCAAAATCTGTAAATAATCGAGCAGTATTCCATGCGTTTGCAAGCGATGCGTAAGCAGGGGCTGCTCTGGCCCGCCATCATGACGGCTTTGGCGCTGCCGATCCTTCTCGGGCTCGGCGTGTGGCAGATACAGCGGTTGGAGTGGAAAAACGGCATCCTCGACCGGCTGCGCGAAACCATCGCGGCGGTCTCGTCCGGGGAGATAAACCTGCCGGTTTCGGACGCGGATCGCGCGAAGCTCGTCGAATTCGATTTCACGCAAGTCGCTGGCGTTTTCGATCATGCGAAGGAAAAATACGTCTTCACATCGCGCGGCGGTCAGATCGGTTATCTCGTCTTCACGCCCATGACGCTTGCCGGGTGCGCTGGCGAGCAGTGCGAGGTCTGGGTGAACCGTGGCTTCGTGCCGCAGGAGTTGCGCGAGGCGGGCGCGAGGTTGACCGGGCAGACAACCGGCGAGGTGAAAGTTCGCGGCATGGTGCGACGTCCGGAAGCGAACGTCTGGTTTACCCCCTCGCCCGACCTTCCCCGAAATATCTGGTTCGCCACGAGTTTTTTAACGACGTCCTATATCGAGGCGGATGCGACGCCCAACCCCGGCGGGTGGCCAAAGGGGCGGGATCCCAAGTCATTGTTCACATCGATACCGAACAACCATGCGGCTTATGCGTTCACATGGTTCAGCCTCGCCGCCGTGCTTATGGTCATGTTCGGCGTTTATGCCTATTCTCGGCGGGATATGAATGTCTGAATTGCTCGTTGCCCGCCCTCGGCCAAAGGTTTAGGGTCGTAGGCATCCTGAAACCGTTGGATAATCTTGCGTTGAACTACATCAGCACACGCGGGCAAGCGCCAGAATTGAACTTCAGCGGCGCGCTGATGACGGGTCTTGCTCGCGACGGCGGCCTATACATGCCAGCGTCCTGGCCCCGCATGGACGCCGCCGATATCGCGGCGCTGGCGGGCGCTCCCTATCCAAAACTCGCCGCAAAAATCATGACGCCGTTTGTGGGCGACGCTCTGGAGGAACGCGAACTAGCCGCGCTTACCGGGCAGGCCTATTCGCGCTTCAACCATCCGGCGTTCGCGCCGCTTGTCCAGATCGCGGATAATCTTTTCATCTTGGAGCTGTTTCACGGCCCTACTCTCGCCTTCAAGGACTTCGCCATGCAGGCGCTCGCGCTCCTCATGGACCGCGAGTTGCAGGCGTCCGGCGAACGCGCCGTCATCATTGGCGCCACGTCCGGGGATACTGGCGCCGCCGCCATCGAGGCGTTCAAGGGTCGCAGCGCCATCGACGTTTTCATCCTCTATCCGCATGGCCGCGTCAGCGATGTGCAGCGACGCCAGATGACGACCGTCGCCGAACCGAATATTCACACCCTCGCCGTCGAGGGCACGTTCGACGATTGTCAGGCGATCGTAAAGGCGCTGTTCAACGACATCGCCTTTCGTGATCGCTGGCGGCTCTCGGCTGTCAATTCCATCAACTGGGCGCGCATCATGGCGCAGATCCCGTATTATTTTGCCGCTGCGACCGCGCTCGGCGGCCCGCATCGCGCGGTGAATTTCGCCGTTCCAACAGGCAATTTCGGCGATGTTTTTGCGGGTTACGCCGCGAAGCAGATGGGACTGCCGATTGACCGGCTGCTGATCGCGACCAACAGCAACGATATTCTGGTGCGCGCGCTTGAAACAGGCCGATATGAGCCAAAGGGCGTCGCCGCAACGTCCAGCCCGAGCATGGACATCCAGATTTCGAGCAATTTCGAGCGCCTGCTGTTTGAGGCGAGCGGCCGGGACAGCGCCCGCATCCGGTCCCAGATGAACGCGCTCAAGCAGGAAGGCGCTTTCACGCTCACCGACGGGGAACTCACCGCCATCCGATCAACATTCGCCGCCCGCCGCGCCGATGATGAAACGGTTGCGCGCACGATCCGCGAAACCCATGCCGAAACGGGTTATCTCGCCGATCCGCATACGGCGGTCGCCATCGCCGCCACACAGGCCGAGCGCACAGATGGCCCGACGGTCGTGCTGGCCACCGCCCATCCGGCGAAGTTTCCGGCGGCGGTCGAGCGTGCATCAGGCATCGCCCCAGTCGCGCCTGAACGCTTGCGCGACCTCATGAGCGCCAAGGAACATTTTTCCATTATAAGCAATGACGTTTTGGAAGTGGCTGGCGTCATCGCAAAACGCGCTGGCGCAGCAACTCCATCGCCATATTTTTAAGCAGGACTTTGACAATGACAGTGAACGTGACCGAACTCGCTAACGGACTGCGGATCGTAACCCACAACATGCCGCATCTGGAGACCGCTTCGGTCGGAATTTCGGTGAACTCGGGCGCGCGCGCCGAAATGCCGCGTGAACACGGCATCGCGCACATGCTGGAGCATATGGCGTTCAAGGGCACGCCCACCCGAACCGCGCGCGACATCGCAGAGCAGATCGAGGCTGTCGGCGGCGGCCTTAACGCTGCGACCAGCATTGAGCACACCGATTACACCGCCCGGGTGCTGAAGGACGATGTCCCGACGGCGCTCGAAATCATTGCCGACATTCTGCAGAACCCAGTTTTTGCGCAGGAAGAACTCGACAAGGAACGCGAGGTCATCCTCCAGGAGATCGCCGCAGTGCAGGACACGCCGGACGACATCGTTTTCGACATGACGCAGGAGGCCGCATTTCCCGGGCAATCGCTCGGTCGCCCGATTTTGGGCACCGCGAAAAGCGTTGGCTCTATCTCGGCGGGCGATCTGCGCGAGTTTCGCGAGGCAACTTACGCGCCGGAAAAGATGGTGCTCGGCGCGGCTGGCGCGGTCGATCACGACGCCATCGTCAAGCAGGCGGAGACGATTTTCCAGAGCCTCAAGGCAAACGGGGACAGGCCAGTGCAACTCGCGCGCTACGAGGGCGGTCACAAGGTGCTCGGGCGCCGCTTCGAGCAGTGCCACATCGTGCTCGCATTCGAGGGTCTGTCCTGGCGCGATGACGATGTTTTCGTCGCGAAAATCTTCACGGTGCTGTTCGGCGGCGGCATGTCATCGCGGCTGTTTCAGGAGGTCCGGGAGAAGCGCGGACTTTGCTATGACATCCACGCTTTCGACTGGAGCTTTGCAGACACCGGGCTTTACGGGATCCACGCCGCGACTGGCGCCGAACAGACAACCGACCTCGTTCGCGTTATCCTCGGCGAGATCGACAAGATGATCGAGCAAGGGCCGCGCGAGGAAGAGATCACGCGCGCCAAGGCGCAACTGAAATCGGCGCTGCTGATGAGCCTCGAAAGCTCAGAATCGCGCGTCGGCCAGTTGTCGCGCGATATCCAGTCTTTCGGTCGTCCACTAACTACCGAAGAACTGATTGAGCGCATCGAGGACGTTTCGCGCGAGCGCGTCCGGGAGTTGGCCGTCAAGCTGCACATGCGATCGCCGATCACGTCGGCGGCTGTTGGACCGAAAACCGCCGCGCAATCTGTCCAGCGCCTGATTGAGGACAGCGGCATGCGCGCCGCCGTGGTGCATTAACGCCAGCCAAAACGGGCGCGCATGATGAGCTTCTTAAAAACCGTTTACCCCAGCGAGCAGGGTCCAACGCTATCCTCCGAAGGCCTTCTCCTCAAACCGCCGCAAATGTCAGATTATCCGGCATGGGCGAAGCTGCGAGGTGAGAGTCGGGCGTTCCTGTCGCCGTGGGAGCCGTCGTGGAGCGATGACGAGTTGACGCGGGGCGCATTTCGTCGGCGCCTCAGATACTATCAGCGCGAAGGTGGGGAGGAGACGGGTTACGCCTTCTTTCTGCACCGCGTTCATGATAATGCCCTGCTTGGTGGCGTTACATTGAGCAATGTGCGCCGCGGCGTCAGTCAATCCTGCAGCGTCGGGTATTGGATGGGCGAGCAATACGCTGGGAGAGGGCATATGAGCATCGCCATGCGTTCTGTCGTCGCCTTTGTGTTCGATACTCTGAAGCTGCACAGGCTGGAAGCCGCGTCCATGCCAGCCAATTTGCCGTCCATTCGGCTGCTTGAACGGCTTGGATTTACACGCGAGGGGCTGGCTCGCGGAAACTTACGCATTAACGGCGCATGGGAGGATCATCTGTTGTTCGCTTTGCTGAGTGAGGACAGGCGTGCCTGATCGCCGCATAAACGCATGCGCGGATAAGCGCCTCGCGGCTGTTTGCGCGCGCCTGCTGTTTTTCGTGCTGGCGGCTTGCATCTATCTTTGCGCGCCGAAATCAGCGCATAGCGTTGAGGCCATCGTCATCGGCTCGGATCAGGAGGTGCTCGACATCACCCTGCTCGGCGAGCAGTACGAGGGGCGCGGCGACAAGCTGAGCATCGAAACGGCCGCCACGTCGGACGGCATCGCAGGCCGCATGACGGTGTCGGCTAAAACCACGGGCACAAATCCGAACTGGATCGTCTTTGCGCTGACGAACCCGACCGACAAGCCCATCCGCCGCTATTTCATGGCTCAGCGTTACGATATTGTCGGATCGCGGGCGTTCCTGCCAAACCTCGACTCGCCGCGCATCGCCAACATCACGCCGTCGCTGGGTTTTCGCCCCGAAAAGATCGAGAACGAGTCGGCCGATATTCACCTGCTGAACCTGGAGCCGGGTTCGACCGTCACCTATATCGTCGAATTGGCCTCCGCCGATTTCCCCCGATTGTCACTGGTCGCACCGGCGACTTTCGGGCGCAAGGCTCGCGACATAACGCTGTTCAACGGCATCCTGCTCGGCATCTCCGGCCTGCTCGCGATTTTCCTGATTTCGATTTTTGCCGCGAGCCATAAGGGCATCTTCCCGGCGACAGCGCTCGTTGCGTGCAGCGTCGTTACCTATCTCTGCGTGGATTTCGGCTTCTGGCACAAGCTGTTCCAGTTAAGCGCGGAGGATAATGCGCTCTATCGAGCGGGGGCGGAGGCGGCGCTCGCGGCGAGTATCGTCGTCTTTCTCTACGTCTTTCTCAATCTGCGATTATGGCACGGCTGGGTCGCCATATTGTTTATCGGCTGGCTCGGATGCCAGCTTGCGCTGGTCGGCATGTCGCTCATTGACGCGAAACTGGCGTCGGGCCTCGCGCGGCTATCTTACCTGCCAATTGCAGCCGTCGGCACATCCCTCATCGGATTTCTCGCGCTGCGCGGTCAGGAGCGCGCATGGTCGCTGCTGCCGACATGGATGCTGTTTCTCGTCTGGATGTTCGGGGCCGCTTTGGCCATTCAGGGGCAGCTCTCCGGCGAAATCGTAGTTCTCGCGTTGAACGCTGGCCTCGTTCTCATCACCGTGCTGATCGGCTTCACCGTCACGCAATATGCATTTCAGGTCGGCGAGACGGCGCTTAATGAGGACGCGGGGCAGTTTCAGTCGCGCATTCTGGCGCTCGACGCGTCGGGCGCGACGGTGTGGGAGTGGAATACCCGGCGCAACGAGATCATCGCGGGCGCCGACATTGATGTCGCGCTCGGTTATCCGCCCGGCACCATGCGGGCCAATATCGACGACTGGCTGAAATACCTGCACTCGTCGGACCGCGAACGCCTTCGATTGATGCTGTGGATGATTCGCGAGCGCAACGGCGGCGAGGTGAACACCGATTTCCGCCTCCGCCGGGCCGATGGCGGTTATATGTGGTACGAATTGCGCGCTGCGTCGCTCCCCGTAAGGCACAGCCGCTCGTCGCTGCGCTGCGTTGGCCTCATGCGCGATGTGACGCAGCAAAAGCGCATGCAGGAGCGCCTGCTGCATAACGCCATTCGCGACAGCCTCACAAGCCTGCCGAACCGCGAATTGTTCCTCGACCGGCTACATTGCGCAATCATCGGCGGCAAGGAAAGCGGCGCGCGTCCGACGGTTCTGTTCATCGACATCGACACCTTCCGGACGGCCAATCAGCACGCCGATCTGGCCGTTAGCGACGGCGTGCTGTTGACCATCGCCCGTCGCCTGTCGCGCCATCTCGGCCCAATCGACACGCTCGCCCGCATATCCACCGAGCAGTTCGCGATCCTCCTCGCATCGGAGACGGAGCCGCGCCACATCGCGATGCTCGCCGAGCGCGTCCGCCGTTCGCTCCGCTCACCGATCAAGGTTGGCGGCAAGGACGTGATCCTGACGGGCAGCATCGGCATCTCCGTTTACGATGGCGAGCAGCAGGGGCCGGAGCATCTCCTGCGCGAGAGCGAAACCGCGATGTATCGGGCCAAACGCTCCGGCGCAGACCGCATCGAGCTGTTCAAGGCTGAAATGCGCGGCGAGACCGATGATCGCGCGTTGTTGCAGGCTGACCTCAAGGTCGCCGTCGAAAAGCGGCAGATACGCATCCTCTACCAGCCCGTTATGCGCCTTGGGGATCGCCAGTTAGCGGGCATGCAGGTGCTGGTGCGCTGGGATCACCCGAAGCTTGGCCGCCTGAGCCTGGGTGAATTCCTGCCGCTTGCCGAGGATCTGGGCATCGTAGGCGAAATTGGCGGCTATGTGCTTGAGCGCAGCGTGCGGCAGGCCGTGCGCTGGCAGCGGACGCTGGCGCGTACGGAAGACCCGCTTTTCGTCAGCGTGAACCTGTCCAGCCGCCACTTTTTCCGCCAGGACATCATTCAGGAACTGCGCCTCATCATTGGACGCGAAACGGCGCCGAAGGGCTGCCTGATGCTGGAGATCAACGAGTCGCTGATCATGGAGAACCCGGAGCAGGCGATCGAGACGCTGAACCTGCTGAAGGGCCTCGGCGCCAATCTATGCCTCGACAATTTCGGGGCGAGCTATTCGTCGCTCACCTACCTCCACCGTCTTCCGTTCGACATGATCAAAATCGACCGCCAGCTTCTTGGCCAGGACAGCAAGGATCGTGCAGGCGCCGTCGTGTTCAAATCCATCGTGTCCATGGCGCGGGAGCTGGATAAGGATGTGATCGCCTCCGGCGTCGAGCGTGATGACGAAGACGGTTATGTGAAAGCCATCGGCTGCGACTACGCCCAAGGCTTCTACTACGGCGAGCCGATGACGGAGAAAGAGGTTTTGTCCCTTATCCAGTCCATGTCGAAGTCTGTAAAGCGGGACGAAAAGCGGGCTCCGCGCAAGATCGAAGTTATCGAAACGCCGCCGATGCCAGAGATTGACGATTTCGTCGACGAAACGCCGCCTGAACCAGAACGCACGCCGGAATATGTCAATGGCGGCGGCAATTATGTGCCGAGGGAACCGGCTGTTTACGCAGTCGAGGACGCGCCGCCACCACCGCCGCCCGCGCCGCCTCGCCCCATTGATCGGCCAACGCCATTCTATGCCGCGCAGATTGACGTGCCGCCTGACATGAGCGATTTCGAGCTTGTCGCAGGCACGCTCGATACGGGACTGCCGCCGGAAATGGAGGAGGAACGCGCGCCCGAGCTTGCTAAAGTGCCGTTCGTCAAGCGCCCATCGCGGGCATAAAGCGCCTCAGGCGTGGCCGGCCTCGCTCACGAGGAACGCGAGGTCGACGCCGATCTTGGCAAACGCCAGCTCGTATTTGCTTGCAGGGTCGGCGTTGAAAATCAGGTCGGGGTCAGCCTCGCAGTTGAGCCAGCTGTTGGACGCGATCTCGTTTTCGAGCTGCCCCGCGCCCCATCCCGCATAACCCAGCGCCATGAGGGCGCGATCGGGCCCAGCGCCGGCGGCAAGCGCCTTAAGGATGTCGATTGTCGCCGTGAGGCAAATATCGCCGCCCACCGTCAATGTGCTATTGCGCACAAAATAATCCGGTGAATGCAGCACGAACCCCCGGCTTTTTTCCACTGGTCCGCCCAGATGCACCGCCATGTCGATGACTTGCGGCAGCAGGATTTCATCCTTCTCGCTCAGGATGTCGAGTTGCTCCAGCAGGTTGGAAAAGCTGATGTTCTGCGCAGGCTGGTTGATGACGATGCCCATGGCGCCGTCGGCGGTGTGTGCGCAGAGATAAATCACGCTGCGTGCAAAACGCGGATCCAGCATCGAAGGCGATGCGATCAGCAACTGCCCCTCGAGATATCCGTCGTGCGACATCAGTTCGCTATCCAGACTTTTTTTCTTCATGGGCATAGACTAGTGTGCCTGCGCAAAGCCGGAAAGCTCTGATTGCATTTTTCGAGTTTCTAGTTTTGCAACTTTCGGCGCCTGAAGCGTGAACAATTTTCCGCCTTCGGAGTTGCGCCTTATCTACCAGCGATGATACGACGGTTACAGCATTTCACACAAAAGGATGTTCCATGCCTATCGAAATCGGTGAAACTCTCCCCCACGTGACTTTCAAGACAATGACCTCCTCGGGCGCGTCGGAGATGCCTTCACAGGATGTTTTTGCGGGCAAGAAAGTCGTGCTGTTCGCCGTGCCGGGAGCATTCACCCCGACATGCCACGGTTCGCACCTTCCCGGCTTCATCAAGCATTATGACGAACTGAAAGCCAAAGGCGTCGATACGGTCGCCTGCACCGGCGTTAACGACGTGTTCGTGTTCGGCGCGTGGGCGAAGGCGTCCGAAGTGGACGATAAAATCCTGTTCCTCGCGGACGGCAACGGCGATTTCGCCAAGGCTATCGGCATGGACATTGACCTGAGCGTCGCGGCGTTGGGCCTGCGCTCGAAGCGTTATGCGATGCTTGTTGAGGACGGCGTCGTGAAAGCGCTGCATGTTGAGGACTCACCCGGCAAAGCCGAGCAGAGCAGCGCCGAAGCGCTTCTTGCGGCTCTCTGAACCAATCGCGTAAAAGCGGTCAGGCTTTTTTGAACTTTGCGATTGCGGCGGTTGCCAGTTCATCCGCCCTCTCGTTGCCTTCATCTCCAGCATGGCCCTTGACCCATTTCCAGGTCACGTCATGACGCTCGCGCGCCAGATCGAGCGCCTGCCAAAGATCAGCGTTTTTCACCGGCTTTTTCTGCGCCGTTCGCCAGCCGTTGCGTTTCCAGCCGTCGATCCATTCCGTGATGCCCTGCCGCACATATTGCGAATCGGTGTGCAATTCGACCCGCTGGGGACGTTTCAGCGCATTCAGCGCCTCGATAGCTGCGGTCAATTCCATTCGATTATTTGTCGTTTCGGTTTCCCCGCCGCTGAGTTCCTTGCGGTGTTCGCCGTAGATGAGAACCGCGCCCCAGCCGCCTGGCCCGGGGTTTCCCGAGCAGCCGCCGTCGGTGTATATCACGACCGGCGGAGCGTCAGCCGATTTGGTCATGGCGCCAGCCCGTAATCAGCGGCGGAGCGCACGCTCTGATGAAATTTCAGCTTCCGGCGATATTCCTGTGGGTCTTTCGGGCGAACGAGCGCGTTGGGCGGCGTGTGCAGCCAATCATAGGCGCGCGTCAGTAAAAAGCGCAGTGATGCGCCTCGTGCGAGGATCGGCAGCGCTTCAATCTCGGCAACCTCCAGCGGTCGCACGGCCGCGTAGCCCTCCAGCAATGCCTTGCCCTTCGTGATATTGAACGACAAATCCTGCTCAAAGCACCACGCATTCAGGCAAATCGCGACATCGTAAGCGAGCGCGTCATGGCATGCGAAATAGAAATCGATGATGCCCGAGACGCGGTTGTCGCGAAAAAATGCGTTGTCGGGGAAAAGGTCGGCGTGAATGATGCCGTCGGGCAGGTTTGACGGCCAACTCGCTTCCGCGAAGCTGCATTCGGTAGCCAGTTCGTTAGCAAATCCGGGCGCAATCGTATCGGCTTTGCCTGCGAAAGAGTCGAACAACGCGCGCCATCCAGGAACCGAAAGCTCGTTAGGCCGCCGCATGCCGAAATCCCCGCCCGCCAGATGAAGTTTCGCGAGCGCCGCGCCGATAAGTCCGCACTGCGCGACCTTTGGCCGTCGCACGGAAATGCCATTCAGGAATGTGATGATAGCGGCAGGGCGGCCGGCCAGATCGCCGAGCACAGCGCCCGACTGGTCATGAACCGGTAATGGGCATTCTATTCCCCGCTCCGCCAGATGCTCCATCAGACCGAGAAAAAACGGCAGATCGCTGCGAGCCACCCGCTTCTCGTATAGCGTCAGGATAAACCGGCCTTTTGCCGTTTCGAGCAGGAAGTTGCTGTTCTCAACCCCTTCGGCTATGCCTTTGAACGAAACGAGTTCCCCCAGATCGTACCTTCCCAGAAAGGTCTCCAGTTCCTCGTCCGTTACATCGGTGTAAACCGCCATCTATTTTCAATCATGCCTTCAAGCGGCGTTATCCTGCAGGGCGCGGGGGAGTTTGAAAACCACATCCTCGCTCGCGGTCGTCACCGTTTCGACCGAGACGGTGTAATGCTTTCCGAATTCCTCGATGATCTGGTTGACGAGGATTTCCGGCGCGGACGCGCCTGCGGTCAGGCCGAGCGTGCGCACGACGCCGAGATGCTTCCACGGAATGTCGGCCGCTTTTTGCAGCAACATCGCCATGCGGCACCCGGAGCGCTGGGCGACCTCCACCAAACGCTTGGAGTTCGAGCTATTCGGCGATCCGACGACGATAACCACGTCCGAACGCGGCGCGATGACCTTCACGGCGCCTTGGCGGTTGGTCGTCGCGTAGCAGATGTCGTCCTTGCGCGGCCCGGCAATATTTGGAAACCGCTCCTTCAAAGCGGCGACAATTTCTAGAGTATCGTCAACGGATAAGGTCGTTTGCGTGATGTAAGCGAGGCGGTTGGCGTCGCGCGGCTCGTATTTCGCCACATCCTCAAGCGTCTCGATGAGCGCGACGGCGCCGGGCGGCAATTGCCCTATCGTGCCAACGACTTCAGGATGCTCCGCATGGCCGATGAGAATGATTTCCAGCCCGTTCGCATGGTGCCGCTCCGCCTCGACATGGACCTTCGAGACGAGCGGGCAGGTTGCGTCCAGATAGAACATGTTGCGGCGTTCCGCTTCGCCGGGCACCGCTTTCGGCACGCCATGAGCGGAAAAAATCACCGGCGCGCCCGTGTCCGGAATTTCATCCAGTTCCTCGACGAATACGGCGCCCATCTGCTCCAGCGTCTCGACAACATAGCGATTGTGGACAATTTCGTGGCGCACATAAACCGGCGCGCCATACTTTTCCAGCGCCAGTTCAACGATCTGGATCGCGCGGTCGACGCCTGCGCAGAACCCGCGCGGCGCGGCCAAAAGAATCGTCAGCGGCGGCTTCATCTGAGCGGCCTCGACCTGATCGCCGATAACCTCCGACTGGCTATCCACAAGGTTTTCCATTGCCATCAACGAAATCAGCCCCCTAGCATTGGCAATCGCGCCTAACGCGGTTGCGCGCATGCCCTATAAAACTATAGAAATCTCTCATATCAAGAAGCCGCGTTGCATAACACCAAAAAGTCATATCGCTTGAGCAAGGATGCTGAAGCCGTGTCAATGTGGTTTTCGTTACGCCGGGAGAAGGAGGGTATGATGGCTTGCAGACATACGCATCGCGTCCTTTGCGTTTTGACGACCAGCGCCATCCTGTCGCTCACCGGATGCGGGGTGCCGACGCTGAGTTCAGCCTTCAAGGGCGGCCTGTTCGACTCGGACAAGCCCAAGCCGGGCAGCGCCTGGACCCCGCAAGTCACCGAGGCCAATCTGCTCGCTGCTGCGCAAACCAACTCGGGGCAGGCGGACACGGGCGCGATAAACCTCGATTGTCCGAAATTCGTCGCTGAATCGGCGGATAAGATTCTTACCGTTTATGAAACCGGACGCCTCAATGACAACCAGTATGTCATGCATCGCGGTGAGATCACAAAAACGTCGCGTGAGTGCCAGATTTCCGGTAACGCCGTCATCGTGCGATATGGCTTTGCGGGCCGCGTCATCCTTGGCCCCAAGGGGAAACCGGGCGCGCTCACCTTGCCCGCGATCGTGCAGGTAACCAACCCCGCCAAGGCAAAGGTAAAGGCCGAGCCGGTAAAGGTTCAGGTTCAGATTTCGCTTGAAGAGCCGGTCAGTTATTTCTCGGTGGTTCGTCAGATCGAATTCCCGCTCTCGGCGGGCGGCGCGCCAAAGGATTACCGCTTATCCGTCTCATTCGAGAAAAAAATCCCCGGCGGCGCATAAAAAAAGTGCCGCATTAGACCTGATACGAATTGACACACCCATTTTTCCTCCTATCCTTAGTCGCGTACTGGCTGACGTGCGCGGGAGAGATTTGCCGACGAACTACCGAGCAAACGCCGAAGGAGCAACCGCCCTGGAAACTCTCAGGCAAAAAGGACCGCGCGCCGACGGACATCTGGAAAGCAGTCGGAAGCTCCGGCTCACCCACGGGGTAAGCGCCTTGTTTCTCGCGAAACTTGACGCGAATGCTCTCAGGTTTTGCGACAGATAGGGCTCCGACCTCTTTGGGATTTCAAGGAGTGGAGCCTCGAAACGTAAAACCTTAAGGTGATTATGCCCTACGAATCCGACTTCAAAGCACTCAAGGGTCTGAAGACCACTTCACTGCACGAGCTGCATGTCAGCCTCGACGCCAAGATGGCGCCGTTCGCCGGTTACGACATGCCGATCAATTATCCTGCGGGCATTCTGCGGGAGCACGCCCACACTCGAAGCGACGCAGGTCTTTTCGATGTCTCCCATATGGGCCAGGCCTTTCTCGTCGGTCCGGATCATGAAACAACCGCGCGCGCGCTTGAAGCGCTTGTGCCCGCCGATGTGCTGGAGCTTGAGCGCGGCTCGATGCGCTACAGCCAGTTGCTCAATGACGAAGGCGGCGTCATCGACGATCTCCTCATAACGCGCTCCATCGCGCCGGAGGATGACGGCTCGTTGATGCTGGTGGTCAACGCCGCGCGCAAGGATGTGGATTATCGCCACATCGCCGCCCGGCTGCCGTCGCGCGTCACGCTGGCGCCGCTGCAGGATAGGGCGCTGCTCGCGTTGCAGGGCCCCAAAGCGGTGGACATCATCAAACGTCACGCGCCGAACGCCGGCCATCTTACATTCATGACGGCGGTTTCGGCCGAGTTTGACGGTCTCGACTGTCACATCTCCCGCTCGGGCTACACCGGCGAGGACGGCTTTGAAATCTCGGTCGCTTCAGCGCATGCCGAGGAGATCACCCGCGTTCTGCTCGACGAGGAAAACGTGCTCCCGATAGGCCTCGGCGCCCGCGATACGTTGCGGCTGGAAGCCGGGCTTTGTCTCTACGGGCACGAACTGGACGAAACGACCTCGCCGGTCGAGGCGGGGCTTGCGTGGTCGATCCAGCGTCGGCGGCGCGTGGAGGGTGGTTTCCCCGGCGCCGAACGCATCCAGCGAGAGTTGCGCGAGGGGCCGTCGCGGT